>JACCUL010000305.1 GCA_013811855.1 Acidimicrobiia bacterium | reverse complement strand
CCGCGATCGCCGGGCACCAGCGAGCGCGTCGCCGCGAAGCCGACGACGAAGCAGCACCGCAACGCTGATTCGCTCGCTCGAAGACTCGCTCGCTCACTGCTACCTCACGTCGGCGAGCAGGATCGGCGGGGCGTGCAGGTGGGTGATCGTCGGGGTGCGACCAACGGTGTCGGAGGCGATCTCCAAGGCGTCGTCGAGCGTCGACGCCGGCACGAAACCCAAGCGGCGCACGGCCTTCGGGTCGCCGCCGACGATGATCACCCGCCCGCAGTGGCGCCTGCCGTGGGCGCCCCAGTACCACATGTAGAACGGGTGGACGCCGTGGTAGGCGTAGCTCGTCCGGTACAGGTGGCGGTACCAGTCGTCCTCGGCGTAGCGCTCCTCGTACTGCTTCGACATCACATGGGGGTCAGTGGTGTCGGCCAGCACCTCCTCGTAGAAGTCGATGTAGCTCGGGTGGTGCACGGGGTGGAAGTCGGGCGGCGTCGGGTGGGTCATGATCACGACCCCGCCCTCACGCACCAGCGGCTTGCCGCGGTAGAGGTTGAAGTAGTACCCGAGCCCGAGGCACATGACGAGGATCGGGTTCATGATCGAGTGCACGTTGTACGGGCAGATGTACGGGATGCCCATGGTGAGGACGTCGGTCTGACCGTTGACCTCCACGAGTTGTTGCGCCAGCACGTGTTGCGTCGTCACCTCGTGGACCGCCCCGACCTCGCCGGCCTGGACGCTCGTCATCTGGTGCGGCGACTCGATGGAGTGGAGGATCTTGCGCGAGAGCCGGTTCGGTGACAGCGCCAGCGACTTCGCCGTGCCCAGGTAGGTCGCCCGGTCCTTGGCCGTCCACTCCCACTCCCGCTTGGACAGGAAGTCGAACGGCGTCGGGAACGTGTCGGTGTTCAGCGTCGTCTCGATCTGGAACACCTTGACCCCGGAGTCCACGAGCACCTTGCCCATCCGCCAGTTGCTCTTGTGCAGCTCGCTGCGGTGCTGGTCCATGAAGCTGTGGCTGGCCTCCATGGTCGTCGGGTTGTGGTGGTGGCGCAGCGACCGGTACGAGGCCAGGCCGGTGGCCGTCGACTTCCACCCGCCGTCCATGGCGACGAGGTTGATGTTGACGTAGACGAGCAGGTCCGACTCGGCGGCCCGCTTGTTGATCTCGACCTCTTCGCCCTGATCGGTCGTGCCGAGGAAGGCCAGCTGGGCCGGGTCCTCGGCGTCGTGCTGGGTGAGCAGCCCGCGCGGCTCGAAGGCGTCGTAGATCCGGTCGCCGACGGCGTGGCGGAGCTCGAACTCGTGCATCCTGCGGTGCAGGGCGAGCGCGGCGATGAGGTGCACGTCGTCGACACCGGCGTCGGCGGCCAGGTCGAGCACGGCCTCGATGACCCGCTGGCGCACGTCGGGCCGCTTCATCTTCGGCAGCGGGAGGCTGACGTCGTCGAAGGCGATGGTCAGCTTCATCCCCGGGAACAGCAGCGCCGGCAGCGGGTCCTGGCCGATCGGGTGCAGCAGGGCGTGGCGGATGGCGCCGTCGATGTCGTCGATGGCCGACAGCGGTTCGGGCGCGTAGATCACCCGGCTGCGGTCGGCGGGGAGCCGTTCGAGGCTCAGCCCCTCGCCGCGCCAGAACAGCGTCGGCGGCGTCGACTTGTCGACGTCGAGGACAAATCCGGGACGTGGCATTCATGTCTCCGATCGGAGGTCGAAGGCGATCTTGATGGCACTGCGGCGCCCGGCGTCGGCGGCGTGGGCGATGGCGTCGACGTGGTCGGCCAGCGGGTACGTCGCCGACAGCCAGCGTTCGGCCCCGATCTCCCCGGCGGTGGCGACGGCGAGCTCGAACGTGCGCGCCGAGGTGCCGTCGGGCATGAGCTCGGTGCCGTAGGTGTAGGCGCCGACGAGCTCGGTCTCGCGGTGCCACAGGCCGGTCAGGTCGACGGTCACCTCGGCCGGCATGCCCATCAGCACCGTGCGGCCGCGGGGCCGGGTCATCCGCAGCGCCTCGCCGAGCGACGCCTCCGAGCCGACGGCGTCGATGGTGGCGTGGGCGCCGGACGAGAGGTGGTCGCCGACGACGTGACAGCCGACGAGCCGGCGCACGGCGCGGGACAGCTC
>JACCUL010000304.1 GCA_013811855.1 Acidimicrobiia bacterium | reverse complement strand
GCAGCCCATAGTCGTTGGCGACGCTGTAACCGGCGATGTAGTCGCCGGCGTCGGCGGTCGCCGCGTCACCGCGGGCGACGTGGGCCAGCACACGCGACCAGTCGAGCGGCGAGCGGTCCTCGAACGTGCGCGACGATTCGACGCGCTCCCCGTCGATCAGGTGGTCCGGCGACACGAGCACGCCCTCGATGGCCACCCGTTGGCTACTCATCCAGTGCGCTCTCGTAGTGCTGGGCGCCGGGACCTTGGGGGGCCCGCTTGCCGCGGTGCTCCCAGTCGCCGCCCAGGGCCGTCGAGCGAACCTCCTCGGACTCGCTCGGCTGAGCACCCACGTCGTCGCGGATCGCCGTCGGGCCGGCGACGATGCGGTTGGTCAGCGCGCCGAGACCCTCGACCTCGACCGTGACCTCGTCGCCGGGTTCGACGGGTCGCGACCCGGCGGGCGTTCCCGACAGCAGGAGGTCGCCGGGCACGAGCGTGATCGTGCGGGCGATGTCAGCGACGAGGTAGTACATGTCCCACTCCATCTCGTCGGTCGACGCCTCTTGGCGCACGTCGCCGTTGACGAGCGTGCGGATGCGCTTGTCGTGGAAGTCCCAACCCGAGACGAGACCGGGCCCGACGGGACACAGCGTGTCGGAGCCCTTGACCCGCAGCATCGAACCGGCGTCGGTGTCGCGGAAGTCGTGCAGCCCGTAGTCGTTGGCGATGGTGTAGCCGGCGACGTACGCACCGGCCTCGGCCGGGCTGACGTTGCGGCACACCCGACCGATCACGATGGCGATCTCGCCCTCGTAGTTGAGCCAGCGGCACCGCTCCGGCCGCACGACGTCGCCGCCGTGGGCGTTGAGCGCGGTGACCGGCTTGTGGAAGTACGTCGGTGCCGGGGGCAGCTTGGTGATGAACTCCCGGACCCGGCTGGCGTAGTTGAGGTGGACGCAGATGATCTTCGTGGGGACCACTGGTGGCAGGTGAACGGCCGCGGCGACGGGAACCGACCGGCCGTCCCCTGCCACCAGGGTCCCGCCGTCACGCACGACGTCGACGGGGTAGCCGTCGAGGAGGATGCGGCGGCGATCGTCCATCGCCGCGGACGATAGCGAGGGCGGCAGCTACCGTCGCCGATCGTGGCCCTCGACCCCAACCAGCTGTCCGTCGACCAGAAGGTGGCGCTGCTCGCCGGCGCCGATACGTGGCACACGACCTCGTTCGAGGAGCCACCGGTCCCGGCGATCCGCATGTCCGACGGGCCAGCCGGGGCGCGGGGGACGTCGTGGACCGGCGCCGCATCGGCCTCGTTCCCGTGCGGCGCCGCGCTCGGGGCGACCTTCGATCCCGAGCTCGTCCGGGAGGTCGGTCGGGCGCTCGGTCGGGAGGCCCGCAGCAAGAGCGCCCACGTGCTGCTCGGGCCGACGATCAACCTGCAGCGCACGCCGATCGGGGGCCGCAACTTCGAGTTCTTCAGCGAGGACCCCGTCCTGACGAGCGAGCTCGCCGTCGCGTACGTCGAGGGCGTCCAGGCCGAGCGGGTGGCCGCCTGCGTCAAGCACTTCATCGGCAACGACACCGAGTTCGAGCGCATGTCGATCTCCTCGGAGATCGACGAGCGCACGCTGCGGGAGGTGTACCTGCCGCCGTTCGAGGCCGCCGTGCGCCGAGCCGGCGCCCGCGTCGTGATGAGCGGTTACAACAAGCTCAACGGGACGTTCTGCGGCGAGCACCGCTGGCTGTTGACGGAGGTGCTGCGCGACGAGTGGGGCTTCGACGGGGTCGTGACGAGCGACTGGTTCGGCTGTCACAGCGCCGTCGAGTCCGTCCTCGCCGGGTGCGACATCGAGATGCCCGGTCCACCGTTGCAGCGCGGCGAGCATCTGCGCGCCGCGTTCGACCGTGGCGAGGTCACCGAGGACGACCTGGACCGGTCCGTGGCGCGCCTCCTGGCCTTGGCCCAGTGGACCGGCGCCGCCGACACCGGGACGGCGGAGGTCACCGCCGACGATCCCGAGACGCGGGCGGTGATCCGGCGCGCCGCGGTCAGGGGCGCCGTGCTGCTGAAGAACGACGACGCCACCCTCCCGCTGGCGGCCACGACGCGCACGATCGCGCTGATCGGACCGTACGGCCGCTACGGCCGGGTGCAGGGTGGCGGCAGCGCTCGGGTCACGCCGGCGCACCCGGTGGGACCGCTCGACGCACTGCGCGAGCGCGGCTACGACGTCACCTTCGAGCCCGGCGGCTCGATCGCCAAGTACCTACCGGCGATGCGCGGCGACTTCACGGTCGAGTTCAGCGACGATGGCGGCACCGCGTCGAACTCGCCGGTCACTGCGCTGTCGTGGTTTTGGGACCAACCGCCGGCGGCCGGGCTGGCCAAGGGCTTCACGGCGCGCATCACGGGCACGTTCACGCCCGAGTCGAGCGGGACGTGGGAGATCGGTGTGCGGGCCATCGGCACGGCCGCCGTGCGACTGGACGGCGAGGTGGTCGTCGAGATCAGCGAGGCGCAGACCGGCGGGGCGTTCTTCGGCCTCGGCAGCCAAGAGGTGCGGGCCCAGGTCGAACTGGAAGCGGACCGTCCCTACGCGCTGGCGGTCGAGCACCCCGGCGATGTGGCGATGTTCGTGCGCGGCCTGGCCGTCACCGCACGCGCCGTGCCGGCGGCCGACCAGCTTGACCGGGCCGTCGCCGCCGCCCGGTCGGCCGACGTCGCCGTCGTGCTCGTCGGCACCGACGACGAGTGGGAGACGGAGGGTGAGGACCGCACGTCGATGCAACTGCCCGGCGAGCAGGACGAGCTCGTCGCCGCCGTGGTCGCCGCCAACCCGAACACGGTCGTCGTGCTCAACACCGGTTCGCCGGTGACGATGCCCTGGCTCGACGCGGTCCCGGCCGTGCTCCAGCTGTGGTTCCCGGGGCAGGCCATCGGCGACGCGCTGGCCGACGTGCTCGTCGGCGACGAGGAGCCGGCCGGCCGGCTGCCGCTGACGTTCCCGGCGCGATTGGAGGACACGCCGGCCGCCACGACCTACGGGCACAGCGGGAAGGCGGCCTACGACGAGCGGCTGCTGGTCGGCCATCGCTGGTACGACGCGCAGGGCATCGAGCCGCTGTTCCCGTTCGGCCACGGGCTCGGCTACTCGACGTTCACCATCGAGCCGGGCGCGATCGCCGGCAGCCCGCACGACGGGGTCGATGTCGGTGTCACGATCACCAACACCGGGCCTCGGCGGGGCAGTGAGGTCGTGCAGGCATACGTCGAAGGGCCCGAGGGCGAGGTCGGGCGGCCCATCCGCCAGCTCGGCGCGTTCCGCCGTGTCGACCTCGATCCCGGCGAGGAGCGGCGCGTCACGATCGCCGTCCCGGCCCAGGCGTTCGCCTCGTGGGTCGACGGTGCCTGGTCCGTCGCCCATGGCGACCACCACATCGTCGTCGGACGGTCATCGCGCGACCTGACCCCGGTCGGCTCGTTGCGCGCCTGATCAGGCCGGGATGCGCCAGTCGACCGGCTCTCGACCGGCGGCGACGAGGGCGGCGTTGGCCCGGGAGAACGGGCGGGACCCGAAGAACCCGTTGGACGCCGACAGCGGCGACGGATGAGCCGACTCGACGACGGCGTGCACAGACGTGTCGATGAGCGCCTTCTTGCGCCGGGCGTGGCTGCCCCACAATACGAACACCACGCGCTCGGGCGTGGCGGCGACGGCGCGGATCACCTGGTCCGTGAACGTCTCCCACCCGTGCCCCTGGTGCGAGCCGGCCTGCCCGGCCCGCACGGTCAGCGTCGTGTTGAGCAGCAGCACCCCCTGACGCGCCCACGCCTCCAGGTTGCCGTGGCCCGGCGGGTCGACGCCGAGGTCGTCGTGCAGCTCGCGGTGGATGTTGACGAGCGACGGCGGGATGGGCACCTCCCGACGCACGGAGAAGCACAGCCCGTGCGCCTGGCGCGGCCCGTGGTAAGGGTCCTGGCCGAGGATGCACACACGGGTGTCGGCGAACGGCGTGAGGTGGAGCGCGGCGAAGACGTCGGGCGCCGGTGGGTACACGACGTGCCGGTCGCGCTCGGCGGCGACGAACGCCTGCAGCTCGTGCCAGTACGGCTGGGCGAGCTCGTTGCGCAGCACCGGGTTCCAGTCGGTCTTCATCGGCCTGCGAGAACCGTAGGTCGAGGCGGTCGAAGTGTGAGCGGACAGTGCGGATTTCGGCATCGACGGCTCACACTTCCGCTGCTCTCAGCCCACGATCGATCAGGCGAAGCGGCGGGCCAGCCAGTCGAGCGTCGTGCGCCACGCCGCGGACGCCGGATCGATCACGACGAAGTGGTCGCCTTGGACCTCGGCCAGCTCGGCCTCGTCGCCGGCGGCGACGGCCCGCTCGACGAACGATCGGCTCTGGCCGATCGGGACGATGTCGTCGGCCGTGCCGTGGACGCAGAGGACCGGGATGCCGAGCGGCAGGTGTTCGATTGGGCTCGCCTCCTCGTACGCCTGCGGGACCGCGTTCGGCTCCCCGCCGAGGAAGGCCTGCGTGGCGCCGGCGCCGAGTTGGTCGGCGGCCGCCTGGCGCAGGTCGAGCACTCCGGCCTGGGCGACGGCGCCGGCGATGGGCACCGC
>JACCUL010000287.1 GCA_013811855.1 Acidimicrobiia bacterium | reverse complement strand
CTCCTGCACGGGCCGATGGGCGAGGACGGCACCGTCCAGGGGTTGCTGGAGCTGGCCGACGTGCCGTACGTCGGATCCGGCGTGCTCGGCTCGGCGCTGGCCATGGACAAGGCGATGGCCAAGGAGGTGCTCGGGGCGGCCGGCATCGCGCAGGCCCGCCACCGCGCTTTCGCCGAGCACCGGCGCACGCCCGGGCTGCCGGCGGAGCTCGCGGAGGAGCTCGGCCTGCCGTGCTTCGTCAAACCGTCCAACATGGGCTCGTCGATCGGCGTCAGCAAGCCCACCACGGTGGAAGGTCTGCGCGACGCGATCGATCACGCCCTGACCTACGACGAATGGGTCGTCGTCGAGGAGGCCGTCGTCGGACGGGAGATCGAGGTCGCCGTGCTCGGCGGCAGGCGCCCGGAGGCGTCGGTTCCCGGCGAGATCGTCCCCGGCGCCGAGTTCTACGACTACGAGGACAAGTACGTCACCGACGGCGCCCAGCTCCTCGTGCCGGCGCCGCTGCCGGCGGTCGCGGCCGACGAGGTCCGCGCGCTCGCCCTGCGCGTGTTCGCCGCGCTACGTGGCGACGGGCTGGCCCGCGTCGACTTCTTCTACGAGGAGGGCGGCCGCGGCTTCCTGTGCAACGAGGCCAACACGATGCCCGGGTTCACCCCGATCTCGATGTACCCCAAGCTCTGGCAGGCCTCCGGCGTCCCGTACGCGGTGCTGATCGACCGGCTCGTCGGGCTGGCGCGGGAGCGCCACGCCCGCCGCCGCCGCAACACCAAGCACTGACTGCGCCCCTCGAACTGGGTGCGGAGCGTCTCACTCGGCCTTCTGGTCAGCGATAGTGACGGAATCCGTCGGGATCGCTGACCGGAACGGCTGGGCTCGGCGATGACTACGATCGGCGCCGTCCGGGCCGAGCTGAGGGAGGCCGCCATGAGCACCATGAGCACATCCGTCGTCGACGCCGTCCACGAGGCCGCCGGCGCCTGGGGCTGGTCGTCGACCCATCGTGACGAGATCCATCGCGAATACGAGCGGTTCCTGGACCTCGCCGACGGGAACCGAGGCGTGCCGTTGGTCCCTGCGCACGAGGTCGACCTCGTCTGGCACGAGCACGTCCGCTACGCCGCGACCGACGGTGACCGGACGCCGCCGGCGCACGGCACCCACTCGACGCCCGATCACGAGACCCGCTTCGCGGCGACCGTCGAGTTGTACCGCGCCAGGTTCGGCGAGCCCGGCCCCGTCTGGGAGCACGCCGCGGTGTGTCAGGTCGACCCGCGCGACCCGTTCGCCCCGGAGGAGCCGCCGGCAGGGCCACCGCCGGACTGACCAGCGCCGTTGCGAGGCGACCCGGAACCGATCGATGAGCGCGCCACCGGCGAACGCGCCGCGCGAGCTGCGGTTCGCGCTGGCCATGAACGGCGGTGTCAGCTTGGCCGTATGGATCGGTGGGGTGTGCGACGAGCTGCTGCGCCTCTGCGTGGCCGGCGAGGCGATGGCCGCCGACGGTCGCCTCGACGGCCCTGCCGACAAAGGCTGGTCGGTGTACGAGCAGCTGTGCTGGGCGGCGCGGGCCCAGCCCAAGGTCGACGTGCTGACCGGGGCGAGCGCCGGCGGCATGAACGGGGTGTTCCTCGCCCTCGCGCTCGTCTACGGAGCGCCCGACCTGACCGGCCTCCGCGCGCTGTGGATCGACGCCGGCGACTTCGGTGAGCTGCTCCGCAACCCGCTCGACCCCCATGCACCGTCGCTCCTGCGCGGCGACGAGTACTTCCTCGTCAAGCTGCAGGAGGCCATCGGCCATCTCGCCACCGGCCCACCGAGGCGCGCCGCCGTGGCACCGATCGATCTCACTCTCACCGCCACCGCGATGACCGGGGTCGACACTGTCCACTCGAACACGTACGGCGACCCGATCCACGAGCGCGAGCACGCCATGAGGCTCCGCTTCGTCCACCGCGTCGGCGATCGGTCCCCGACCGATCCGTCCATCGATCGCGTCGACCCCGATGTCGCCGACGTCTCCGACTTCGTGCCGGTAGCGGCTCTCGAGGGCGAAGACGACCGCCACGCCCGGACGCGGATGATCCACCGACTGGCCCGGGCCTGCCGTTCGACGGCCTCGTTTCCCGGTGCCTTCGAGCCGAGCCGAGTGAGCGTGGCCGGTCCGGCCGGCCCGACGACAAGCGACCCACTGGACACGCTCCTCCCCCGCCAGGCGTCGTTCCGCGGGACGATGTACCTGATCGACGGCGGAACGCTCGTCAACCTGCCGGTCGACGAGGCGATCGACGCCGTGTTCGAGCAGCCGGCGGACGCCGCGGTGCGCAGGGTCTTCGCGATGATCGTCCCCGATCCGGGCGATCCGCCCGGGACGGCGACGTCGACGCCGCCGGTGCCGACCTTGTCGCAGGTGATCGTCAGTGCTGCGTCGACCCTACCCCGCAACCAGACCGTCGGCCGGTTCCTCAAGAAGCTCGACGACCGGAACGATCGGGTTCGCACGGCGCAGGCCACCCGCTGGGCCCTGCTCGACCAGCCGCCGGCGACGTTGCTCGCCATCAGTCGTCGGCTCTTCGCCGCCTACCGGCGCAGCCGTGGTGACTCGAGCACCGTGGTGCTGGGCCGCCACCTGGACAAGGCGATCGAGCTCGCCGCGCCGACGATGAGCGCGGCCGTCCGCGAGCGTTGGCACGCTGCGATCACAAGCGTGCCGGTCCCGTGGCTGCCGGTCACGTTCGCCGGCACCGACGCCGCCGACCTCATGGGCTGGGGCCGCACGACAGTGCGCCGCAGTGCCGGCCGTGTCCTCCACCTCGTCCGCCAGCTCGAGCCGGACGTCAACCCGGCCACCGCGGCGACGGAGGCCGAGCGCAACGGCTGGCGGGCGACAGCGACCAACGCCATCCACGCCATGAGCTCGGTGGCGCTCGTCGACAAGGACAGCAACCTGTTCCGAACGGCCGATCTCGTCGGACCGGTGACAGGACCGGAGATCGCCGCCGAGCTGGCGAGGCTGACGGCGACGTGGCGGGCCGAACGGGCCAACGTGGCCACCGCGCTCGCCGCGCTCGGGGCGATCGTCGAGGAGATGCGCGGCAAGGGCCTCGGCCGGCGGGCCGTCGACGACGGCCCGGACGGCGGTGGTCTGCACCTCCTCCTGACACTGGAGGTGATCGAGACGACCTTCGCCGGGTTCGGGGGCATCGTCGAGCAGCAGGTCGAGCGGCTGCGCATCGACAGCATCGCCGCGTCGCCGCTGGACGACCTCCAGCGGGAGACCGCCGACGGCAAGGTGACCGGCGTCCAACTGGGCCACTTCGGGGCCTTCCTCAAGGCGTCCTGGCGCGCCAACGACTGGATGTGGGGCCGACTCGACGGGTCGTTCGACCTGATCGACGTCGTCATGCACGGCGTCCGCCCCGAACGACTCGACGCCCTGGCCGGGCTCCACCTCGCCGTCCTGCCGCCCGACGATGACGCCCGCCGGGCCGCGCTGATCACGCAGCTGAAGTGCCGGCGACACGCTGAGATCGTGTGGGAGGAGACACCGAACGTCGTGAACGCCATCCGCGAAGACCGTGAGGCGGGGGGCTTCGTCGACCGATCGGCGCGGGCCCTGGTCAGCGCGTGGGCCCAGGCTTCGGCCCAGGTGCCGGACGGCGATTCGCGCCTTGACCAGGCGCGCACGCTATTGCGCGTCAACCGCGTCGGCAGCGAGACGATCGCCGCCGAGGCCGGGAGCGACCTGCTCACCCGGGTCGGCGTCACCGCCTTCGCCGCCGCCACCACAGTCGTCCACCGCTCGGGCCCGAAGGTCCTGGCCGCGCCGATCACCGCGTTGCGGTACGTCGCGCTGCTGGCCTGGGCGATGCTACGGGCCACGCTCGGGGGGCCGGCCGGGCGCACGCTGGCCGGCGTCGCGTTCGAATCGGCGCCGCCATCGTCGCTGTCGACCTCGTGCTGGACCAGTCGCTCGGTGCCGTGACGCTGATCGGGCTGGCCCTCTTCGCGGCCGGCGCCGTCCTCTGCTTCCTGCGCGCGCCGTTCGTGCTCGTGCCGCTCCTGGCGCTCATCGCCGTCCCCCTCGTGCTGCGCGAGCTGCCCGTCCAGCCGTGGGGCTGGTGGCCGGAGGACTGGCCCTTCCCGTCGACGCGCACTCGCCTGCACTTCCTCCCGGCCGCCGGTGCGATCGTGTGCGCCGTCGTCATCGGTGTCGCCAGGAGACCGGCCTGGCTGGCGGCCATCGGGCGGGACACGGCACGCTTCGAGCATCGGATCGAGGTGCTCGTCGGCGCCCGCGACGGCGAGCCGGCGTCGTGAGGACGCCGGCGCGCCGGAAGCCGGCATGGTGGCAGCACCTCGTGCTCTGGTCGCTGCTGGCGGCACTACCGGCGCTCAAGTCGTGGCACGTCGCCGTCACCGACCCCGCGCTGAGCGACGGTCTGCGCCAGGTCGGCCTCGGTGCGTTGGCGCTCGCCGGGCTCGTCGTTGTGGTCGGCGCTGGGGAACGGTGGTACCGCGCCGTGCTGGCGGCCGGCGTGTGGCCGGACCTGGAACAGGCCGGCGACCCCG
>JACCUL010000269.1 GCA_013811855.1 Acidimicrobiia bacterium | reverse complement strand
GCGTCCATCCCGAGGCGCGGCCCGGCGAGATCGTCTACCACCACGTCGTGCGCGACGGCGTGGACGAGGAGGCCGTCGTCGGCCTCCTCTCCGCCCGGTTCGCTGATGTCGAGCTGGTGTCGTACTGGTCGCACCACCTGGCGGCGCTGCGGGCGACGGCCGAGCGGGCCGGCTTCGTGAACACCTTCGCCGTACGGGCCGCAAGCCGCAGCAGCTCGGCATGACCGTGCGTTCCGGTCGTCGGCGGGCCGCACCGCCGCTCAACGTACGGCGCGCCGGATGTCCCCCTCGCGCTCGAGGTGCGCAACGGTGGCGCGTACCCCTTGCTCCAGGGTGAAGGGCAGCGGGCCGACGATCTCGGCCACGCCGTCCAGGTCGAAGAGCATCGGCGTTCGCAGGTGACGCAAGCGGGACGACGTGAGCGGGACGACGTGAGCGGGGGCTCCACCCAGCCGGTCGCCTTGACGGCGTCCATCGATCTGGCGAGCAGCCGGAGCAACGGGACGGGCACCGAACGCGGAGGCGGATGCCCCAATTCGCGACGGATGGCGGCGGCGAACGCGAAGACCTCGGTCGGCTCGAAGTCGGCGAGGTAGAACGTCCTGCCGTCCACGTGTTCCGCTGGCGCGTCGAGCAGCCGGTCGAGCTGGAACACGACGTTGCCGACGTAGCCGTAGTGCCTGGGGATTCGCTCTCGCCCTGGATGCACGTAGGTGCCGCGGGCGACCGAGAGGAAGAAGTCCCGATACGGGGCGCCTCCCCACGGCCCCCAGATCGACGTCGGCCGCACGATCACCCAGGAGCTGTCGTGCGGGTGGGCTCTGACGAGCTGTTCGCCGATCACCTTGCTGCGCCCGTAGAGGTTGGGCGGGCAATAGTCGTAGTCGCTCACCGGCACCTCTCCGAGCTCGCACACGATCCGACTCGATGCGAAGATCACCCGCTCCAGCCGATCGGCCGCGACGAGGCAGTCGAGGACGGCCTCGACACCTTCGATGTTCGCCACGTAGTCGTGCATGGTGCGACCGTCGAGGTCGGTCCGGGCGGCGAGGTGCACCACGTGCGTGGGCTGGAACTCGGCGAGGACGGGGCGCAGTTCCACGGCTCGGAGGTCGCCGCGTCGCCAGTGCGGGGCGTGCGCCTGGCACCGTGGCGCGGCGTGGTCGTAGTTCAACACCTCCGTCGAGTCGGCGCGCAAGAAGTGCTCGACCAGGTTCGTCCCGATGAACCCGGAGCCACCGGTGACGAGGATGCGCCGCACGGAGCGTCTCTAGCACCGAGAACACGTCGCGTCGAAACGCCGCCGCCAAGGCCACCTTGACAGGGGATGCTGACGCGGACACCATTGCGCAGGGGCGGGCGCTCAGACGTACAAGCGGTCCCGTCGTCAGTGGGCAGGTCGGGCGCCGTCCGGCTCCGGGAACGTCGACGGGGGGACCGTATGCGCTGGGTCGTCGTGGGAGGCGCCGGCTTCATCGGCGGGTCCTTGTGCCGTCGTCTCCACGACGCCGGCGACGACGTCGTCGCCGTGGACATCGTCGAAGTGGACGCGCCGTGGCCGACGCGGCGCGCCGATGTGCTCGTCGACCCGGTCTCATTGCCCCCCGGGCGGGTGGTCCTCGCCGCCGGCAGGAGCATCCCGCGACCGCTCCGGCCGTGGACGCTCGTGTCCGACAACGCGATCGCCACCGCCCGCCTCGCGCCCCAGCTGCACGACCGCGACGTGACCCTGCTCTCGACGGTCGAGGTCTACGGCTCTGCCGCCGGACCGCTCACCGAGGACACCGAGCTCCGGCTGCCCGTTTCGCTCCCATCGCTCGGCGCGTGGGTCGAGCGGGCCGCCACGGTCGCCGCTTCTCCGTGCCCGCCGCACCGGGCGGTGGGGCTGTGCCGCGAGCTCGCCGATCTCGATCCCTCCGGGCGATGGGTCTACGCCCTGTCCAAGCTCGCCCAGGAGCTGCTCGTGCGCCGCGCCGTCCCGTCGGAGCGCCTCACCGTGCTGCGGCTGGCAAACGTCGTCGGCCAGGGCCAGTTCCGGGTCCTCGGCCGACTCGTCGAGGCGATCCTCGACGACCGGCCATGCACCGTCACCGACACCAATCGGAGCTTTGTGTCCGTCCACGAGGCGGCGCGGGTGGCCCACGTCGCCACCGCCGCCGGGACCTACAACGTCTCGAGCGGCACGGTCGCGCTCCGGGACGTCGCCGCGCTGGTGGGCGAGGAGCTCGACCGTGACCCGCGGGTACGGCTGGTCCTGCCACCAGATCCGGACAGCTGCGGCGTGGTCGACGCCGCCCGCGTTCGAGACGTGGTCGGGCCGCTCGAGGACGTCCGCCACGCGCTGCGCGCGGCAAGCCGGTCGATCGCCGATGCACCGGGCCCGATGTTCCGGCCGCCACTCCGGGTCGTCGTGCCACCGCGGCCCGAGCATCCCGACCTCGTGGCGGACCGGGTCGCCG
>JACCUL010000251.1 GCA_013811855.1 Acidimicrobiia bacterium | reverse complement strand
GCCCTATCCCGCCGCGTGCCGCCCGCAGGCGTGGGCCGCCGGGGCGGTGCTAGCGCTGCTGCGCGCCGTGCTCGGGCTCGCCGCCGACGTCCCCGCGGGCTCGCTGCGGGTGGCCCCGGACCCGGCGTTCGCGGCGCTGTTCCCTCTCGACGTGCGCGGCCTGCGAGTCGCCGGCCATCGGCTCGACGTGACCGTCGGGGCCGACGGCCGGGCGATCGTCACCACCGATGCTCCCCTGACGATCAGCGGACCGGTATCAGCGGAAGTGTGAGCTCAGACGACGGAGATCCGCGTCGACAGCTCACACTTCTGTGTGCTGCTCGGCATCCGCAACGTCACGGCGCCCGGGCGACGAGGTCGTCCATCGTGACGACGAGCGGGGCCGAGGTGGAGGTGGCGACGAAGAAGACGGTGATGCCGATGTTGCCGGCGGTCTGGAAGCCGGCCGTGGAGTCGGTGATCGTGCGCTGCCACGTCGTCGGTTCGGTCGTGCCGACCTTCCAGACCCGGGCCCGGATGGTCGTCGGCGACGTACCCGTGACCTGCACGCGCACGTTGAGCCGGTCACCGACGGCGTAGGTGAGCCCGGCGATGGTCACCTCGGCCTGGATCGTCGTCTCCGTCCCCGAGGCTGTCATCCGGCTTAGCGACAGGCCGATCCCGCCGTCCGGCTTGAACCGCACCTTGGCCCGGTAGTCCCCGACGCTCGGCACGTTGCGGCCGCGCACCGACACGAACAGGGCGCCGCCGACCACCGGCTTGTCGGTGGCGACGGACATCGTCAGGTCGGTGGCCGACTGCGACACGCCCGGCAGCGTGGCGCCGCTGCCGGCGCCCGCCGTCGGGATGCGGATCCGGCCGAGGCCGCCGCTGACCGAGAAGTTCGCCGCGCCCGACCCCACGCTCCACGCTCCGCCGGTGTCGGCCGTGCCGAGGCCGTTGGTCACCGTGCGCGTGAACGTGTCCGTGGCGTACGTGGTCGTCGGTGCCGTCGGGCTGACGGCGCCGGTCGGCGTGTCGGTGGCTGTGTCGTCGTCGGTCACGGTCAGCGTGACCGTGTAGGTGCCGGCGGTGGCGTACGGGTGCGCCGGCGGGACGACGCCCGACCCCGTTGCGCCGTCGCCGAAGTCCCAGGCGTAGCTCGTGATGGTGCCGTCGTTGTCGGTGGACGTGCCGGCGTCGAACGAGCACGTCAGGTTGACGCAACCGGACGTGAAGGCCGCCACCGGCGGCTGGTTCCCCGACGGCGCGGCCTGGATGGTGAACGGATCGTTGAACGTGCCGCCGGAGCCGCGCAGGAAGCTGGCCGACAGCTCGTCCTGGTCGATGGTGACGTCGAGCGAGCCCCACGTCGGGTTGGCGTTGAGCCCGGAGTACGCGGCCATGTACGGCGCCTCGGGGTCGGACAGGTTGACGTCGCGCAGCGGCGTGCCACCGGTGCCGACGGTGGCGAACACGGTGCCGGCCCCCTTGACCATCGTCGAGTCGGCGTCGGCGACGCAGGCCGCGTTGTACGAGCCGATCGTCAGCGACGCGCAGCCGGCGCCCAGCCCGAGCTGCTTGGTCCGCTGGTACGTGTGGTCGTGCCCGCTGAGCACGAGGTCGACGTCCTTGGCCAACAGCATGTTGATGAGATCGGCGCCCGGCTCGCAGGTGTAGATGCTGATCGACAGGCACGGCTTGTGCATGCCGACGACGACCCACGGGATCCCGGCGGCGCCGGCGCCGTCGATGGCGGCGGCCGTCCAGTTGTACCGGGGCGAGCCGGCCGTATAGGTCCATGTGCTGTCGGGGAAGTCGAGCGCCGGTGAGATCATCACGTAGCGCACCAGCGGATCGACCTGCGGCACGTCGACGTACCACTGGCGGCCGTAGGTCCCGACGACTCCCGGCAGCTGGTTCGGCAGGCAGGCCGAGAAGTCGTTGATGTTCCCGTTGTTGCCGTCGGACTCGTGGTTGCCGGCGATGAGCTCGAACGGGAAGCCGGCGCCGACCCTGGCCACGACGAGGTCGCACCAGGCCTGCTCCTGGCCGGTGACGCCGTACGACAGGTCGCCGAGGGCCAGGTGCAGGTCGGGATCGGCGGCGCCGATGCTGGCGAAGACGGCTTGCGCGTCGGCGCCGCCCGAGAAGTCACCGGAGGCCGTGAATCGGACCAGTGGCGGTTCGGGAGCCCCGCTGCTCGGAAGGCCCGTGAGGACCAGGAAGAGGGCGCTGACGCCCGCGACTCAAGAGATGGCTGCCCGCATGCGGGCACTGCACGCCCTGCCGGCAGGTAGCGCCGCTCACGCGAAGTGCAATCCGAGCGCCGCCGCGAGCACGCCGCCGACGATCGTCAGGACGGCGTAGGCAGCGGCGACGACCAGCCGGCGCACCTCAACGGCGGCGACGACGTCGCGGGCGAAGCTGGAGAACGTCGTGAACGCTCCGACCCCGCCGACGCCGAGCACGGTCATGGTCGCGGTCGACGTGCCGGAGTCGGCGAGGACGCCGAGCAGGAACGCGCCGATCACGTTGACGACGAGCGTGCCGAGCGCCCGCCCGTCTGCCCTGTTCCACCGGCGCCCGACCTCCCCCCGCACCACGGCTCCGATCGCCGCCGCGACCACGAAGGCGATCGCCGTGATCACGGCGCAGCCTCGACCGGCAAGCCGGCGTCCCGAGCGCGGTGCACGACCGCCGCGCCGAGCACCACGGCCGCGATCGCGGCGACGGCGGACACCGTCGCGTACGTCATGGCGACGGCGGTCCGGTCGCGCCCGACGAGGCGGGCGACCTCCACGGCGTAGGTGGAGAACGTCGTGAACCCGCCGCAGAACCCGACCCCCCCGAGCTCGCCGAGCAACCAGCCAACCGACCGGCGGGCGCCGACGGCCAGCACCACGCCGAGCAGGAACGAGCCGGCGACGTTGACGGCCAGCGTCGTCCATGGGAACGCTCCGCCGCTCGGCCACGCCGTCGTGATCGCCCAGCGCGCCCCGGCCCCGACCGCGCCGCCGAGGGCGACGCAGGCAATCCGGCCGGCCGGTGCTCGACGGGTGGAGGTGAACGCGATGCGAGCAGATTGGCGCGTCGGGGCGGTTTGTGTCACCGCACGTGGCCGGATTCGGCAAGTTGCAGTGACGCAAACCGTGCGGTCGCCCATCATGAGGGGGCCGTGACGACGACCATCCATCTGGACACCGACCTCGGCGGCGACCCGGACGATGCCTTCGCGCTGGCGCTGCTTCTGGCGTGGCCCGGCATCGAGGTCACCGCGATCACGACCAACCTCGACGTCGACGGCGAGCGGGCCGGCTGCGTCCATCACGTGCTGGCGATGGCCGGCCGGCACGACATTCCGGTCGCCGCCGGCGCCGCGGCCTCGATGACGACGGGGGCGCGCTACCCGGCGACGAGCGGCGATCGCCGGCATTGGCCGGTCCGTCCGCCGCCGCGGCCGTCGCCGCAGGGCGCGGCGCGGGGATTGCTCGCCGACAGCATCGGCGCAGGCGCCCTCGTGGTGACCATCGGTGCGCTGACGAACCTGGCCGAGCTGGAGCGAGCTCGGCCCGGCGCGCTGGACGGCGCCCACGTCATGGCGATGGGCGGGTGGCTGGCACCGCCGCGACCCGGATACCCGCCGTGCGAACCGGAGCGGGACTGGAACGTGCAGTGCGACACGGCGGCCGCCGAGATCGTGCTGGCGTCGGGCGCCGAGGTGACGCTCGCTCTCTTGAACGTCCTCGTCGAGTCCCACCTCTGCGAGGCCGACCTCCCCGACCTGCGGGCGACGGGACCACTCGGGGATCTGTTGGCCGACCAGGCCGTCGCCTACGCCGCCGACTACGACCGCGCCGCGCTGGCCGCGGCGCACGAGGCGCTGCCGGCCGACTTCCTCAACTTCCACTGGGACCCGGTCACCGTCGCCGTCGCCGCCGGCTGGCCGGGCGCCGAGCTGGAAGAGGTCGAGCTACGGGCCGAGACCGTCGACGGCGTGCTGCGCCTCCACCGTCAGTCGGTCGGCGGCCGTCCCGCCCGCGTCGTCACGTCGATCGATGCCGCCGGCTTCGGTCAGCTCTGGCGCGACGTGCTCGGGGCGCCGGGTGTCCGATGCGATGGCACGGGGTAACCGGCGCCGCATGGCGTCCCGCCGCGCCGACGACTGGTCGGCCGCCCCGTTCGTGCCCGAGTCGCGGGAGCTCGACGTGTTGGCCGAGGCGCCCGTCAACTGCACCGGCTACCCGCTGCACGTCGACACCACCCAGACGATGTTCGGCGCAGGTTCGGCCGACGCCACGATCATCCTCGTCGGCGAGCAGCCCGGCGACCGGGAGGACCGGGCGGGGCAGCCGTTCGTCGGCCCGGCTGGCCGCGTGCTCCAGGAGTGCCTCGACGACGCAGGCATCGTCCGGGACGGCACTTACACGACGAACGCCGTCAAGCACTTCCAGCACGAACGCCGGGGGTCGTCCCGTCTGCACCGGCGCCCGACGACCGCCGAGGTCGACGCCTGCCACCCGTGGCTCGACGCCGAGTTGGCGGCCGTGCCCGACGCGACCACGGTCGTCGCGCTGGGGGCCACCGCGGCCCGCGGTCTGCTCGGCACGTCGGTGCCGATC
>JACCUL010000220.1 GCA_013811855.1 Acidimicrobiia bacterium | reverse complement strand
ATCGTGGTCCGCCCGGGGCCGCGGCTCGTCGACGGGGTCGAGGCGATCGCCGCCATCCTCCACCCCGACCGCGCCGGCCCGCTCGACCCGGCGGCGGCGCGACGCGTCGGGTGATGCCGCGGTGAGGGTGCGCATCGTCGGGCGGGAGCTGCCGGGGCGCCGGTTCGTGTCGGACGGCGAACTCCTGGAGCACGTCCACGTCGCCGTCCAGGTCGGCAAGGACCCGTTCGGTCCCGTCGCCGGCGACGCCGCCTCGGCGAGGTGGGAGATCGACGTGCGGGTGGTCGTCGGCGACGACGGCGAGCTCGACGTGCGCGGCCCGGCCGTGCACGGCCGACATGGGGAGCGGTTCCTGTACCTGACGTGGGGTGACGTCGGCGCCGCCGGATCGTTCGAAATGTTCCGCCGGGCGAAGCTGATGATCGCCGACGTCGGCGCCGACCTCCTCGAACGCGCTGCCGGCGCGGCGCGTGACGGCGGCGTGCTGGTCGCCGAACTCGGCCTCAGCGACGGCGGCGGCGGACCGTTGTGCGCCCGCGTCCGCCCGCCGACCGTCCGCTGGTCGCTCGACGGCGGCTGACCTGTACGCCGGTCAGCCTGCGGCTGACGCGGGTGCGCCGGGCTGCTGGTAGTCGTCCCACTCCCATTCCACGCCCTGCTGGTCGAGCAGGTCGAGGAACGGCTCCGCCGGCAGCGCCTCCGGGCCGAGCACGCCGCACCCGCGCCATGCGCCCGTCGCCAGCAGCTCGATGGCGACGGCCGGCATCACCGCGGTCTGCCAGACGACGGCCTGATGGCCGAACTCGCGCATCGACCATGCGTTGTCGACGACGTGGTACAGGTAGATCTCCCGCGGCCGGCCATCGGCGTCGAGACCCTTGACCCATGTGCCGGCGCAGGTTCGCCCCGTCATCTCGGCGCCGAGGCCGGCCGGGTTGGGCAGCACGGCGGCGACGACATCACGGGGCGACACCCGCATGCCGCGGACCTCAATCGGGTTCTTGTTGTCGAGTCCGAGCTTGTGCAGCGTGCGCAGGACGGAGATGAACTCGTCGCCGAGCCCGTACTTGAACGTCACCCGTCCGACGTCCAGCCAGCGGGGGATGAGGACGACCTCCTCGTGCTCGACGTTGACGCACCCGAGCGGCCCGATGCCCTCCGGGAACACGAACACCTCGGGCTCGCTGAACGGCTCCGTCGTGAACCACCCGCGGTCACGCTCGTAGACGAGCGGTGGGTTGAGGCACTCCTCGATCGTCGTCCAGATCGAGAACGTCGGTGCGAAGTCGTGGCCGTCGATGACGAGATCGGCGCCGTCGCGCACGCCGATCTCCTCCATCGACGAGAACAGCGCGTCGCTGGCGTAACGGGCGGCGACGTCGGAGAACCCGGGCTCGACGCCCATGCCGACGAGCGCCAACTGGCCGCGCTCCTCCCACGCGCCCGTCGTCGCCAGTTGGCGTTCGCCGAGCATCACGCCGACCTGCTCGAACGGCGCCTCGGGGTGCGGCTCGGACAGGTGCATCGCCATGTCGACGTAGTGGCATCCGGCGGCGAGCGCAGCGTCGAAGATGGGCGGGTTGAAGCGGGGATCGCAGGCGTTGAGGACGATGTCGGCGCCCGATGCCTCGATGAGCTCGACGACGGCGCGCTGGCTCGACGCGTCGACGGACGTTGCTGCGACCCGCTGGCCCCGGTCGTTGCCCGCCGCCGTCGACGCCGCGAACTGGGCGCGGTCGAGATCGAGATCGGCGACGGTGAGGTGCTCGAAGGCCGGCCGGCGCGAGGCGATGGTCACGAAGGCCGACCCGACGCCGCCAGCACCGACGACGAGCACCCGCATGGCGCCAGAAGGTAGCCGCCGAAGGGGAGCATCCTGTGCGAACGCCCGGTGCCGGCGAGACGCCCGCTGCTACGCTCGCCCGAGCATTTCGAGCGGCCTGTTGCAGGCCCGGCAACCTGGGTGAACGCCCCAAGGTGCCTCCGTCGTGAGACGGGATGTGGTCGGGGAGCACCCGGCAACGAAGCGTTCGGTCCGCTCGTGACGCCACCACCGACACCGAGCAGAGAGGGGAACCCGATGACGTCTGACGCGCTCGCCGCGAGCGGTGCGTGGATGCCGGGCGACCCTCCCGGCCGGCGCCAGTTCCACGTGTTCGCCACCGACCGTGGCTTCGCGCTCGACTCCGGCGTGGCGCTGCGCGACGTGACGCTGGCTTACGAGACGTGGGGCACGCTCGACCCCGACGCCGCCAACGCCGTGCTGCTGTGCCACGCCTGGACCGGCGACAGCCACGCCGCGGGCCGGGCCGGTCGCGGGCACCCGACGCCGGGGTGGTGGGAGGGCATGGTCGGGCCGGGCCGCCCCATCGACACCAACCACTGGTTCGTCGTCTGCTCCAACGTGCTCGGCGGCTGCCAGGGCACGACCGGCCCCGCGTCGCCGCACCCCGCCGACGGCCGGCCCTACGGCTCGCGGTTTCCGGTCATCACGATCCGCGACATGGTGCGCGCCCAGGCCCGGCTCGCCGACCACCTCGGCGTGACGACGTGGCGGGCCGTGCTCGGCGGCTCGATGGGTGGGATGCAGGTGCTCGAGTGGGCGATCACGTACCCGGACCGGGTGCGCTCGATCCTGCCCATCGCCACGTGCATGCAGTCCACCGCGCAGCAGATCGCCTGGGGCGCCATCGGCCGGCGGGCCATCGCCCTCGATCCCCGCTGGCGCGGCGGCGACTACTACGACGCCGCGCCGGGCGACGGGCCGGCCGAGGGACTGGCCATCGCCCGCATGGTCGCCCAGGTGACGTTCCGCAGCGACAACGTCTTCACCGATCGGTTCGGTCGTGACCTGACGGACCGCGGCCGCCACGGCGACACGTTTGGCCTGTGGCAGCAGTTCGAGGTCGAGCGCTACCTCGAGCACCACGGCACCAAGCTCGGTCGCCGCTTCGACGCCAACAGCTACCTCGTCATCGGCAAGGCGATGGACCTGCACGATGTCGCCCGCGGGCGTGGCGCACTGGCCCGGGCGATGGGCCGGATCACCGCCGAGGCCGTCGTCGTCGGGATCTCGTCGGACATGCTCTACCCGTCGTACCAGCAGCGCCAGATCGACGAGCTCCTGCGCAGCGAGGGCTTGAAGAGCGAGTACGTGGAGGTGTCGTCGCCGCACGGCCACGACGGCTTCCTCATCGAGTTCGATCAGCTGGCCGAGCCGATCGCCGCCTTCCTCGAACGCTGAGCGTCAGAGCGTCAGGCCGGTGTCGGCAGCAGTGCGTCGAGCTGCCCGACGACCTTGCTGGTGGCGGGCACGCGGAGGGCCAGCAGGTAGCCCATCGGGTCGTAGGGCTGCTGGCTGAGCAGGTACACGGCTCGGCCGCGCGGGGGATCGGGCGACTTGGCGTGCACGCGCCAGAGCTTGGACGTGGTGCGCATCAGGGCGCGGCGGGACACGAGCAGGCCGCCCTCGGGCACGAACGCGACGCGCACCTCGTGTCGGCGGCTCACGGCCCGTCCGTCGATGTCGATCTCCTGGGCGACGGTGATGAACCGGCTGGCGTCCTTGGCGATCCAGTGCGGCTCGATGCGGTACGCCATGACGATCATCCCCACGAGCACGGCCAGCGGTCCGAGCGTCCAGGCGATGTCCTCCCACACGGGCGCGAGTGTGCCCCATCCGACCCTGCGGGCACACTCGGGCCGTGCCGGAGGCGCTGGAGGTCGAGCTGACGCGACAAGCGATGGGCGTGCTCGTCGGCCGGCGGTTCGGGGCGGTCGAGCGGACCGATCCGCTCGTCGTCGGCGACGGCGTCGACGTCGCCGTGCCCGGGTGTTCGGTCGAGTCGGTCGGTCGGCGGGGCAAGCTGCTCGTCGTCGGAACCGACGGACCGACGGTCGGCGTCCACTTCGGGATGACGGGCCGCCTGTTCGTCGACGACGGGCCGGCGATCGATCGGCTGGCCTACGGGGCGGGCGGTGACGACCGGGTCTGGGACCGCTGGGTGGTCGGCCTGGACGACGGTTCGCAACTGCGGCTGCACGATCCCCGGCGGCTCGGCCGAGTGTGGCTGGAACCGGCCGTCGGAACGCTCGGACCCGACGTGCTCACCCTGACCGTCAGCCAGCTGACCACCGCGCTGGCTCGCAGGCGGGCGCCACTGAAAGCCGTGTTACTCGACCAACGCGCCGTGGCCGGGCTCGGCAACATGCTCGTCGACGAGCTCCTCTGGCGCGTCGGGCTCGATCCACATCGCGTGGCATCGTCACTCGATGTCGCCGAGGTCCGGAGGTTGCAGGCCGCCGTCCGTCGCCGGCTGCCCGTGATGCTGCGCCGCGGCGGGAGTCACACCGGCACCCTGTCGCCCGTCGTGCGCGCCGCCGGCGGGCCCTGTCCGCGCTGCGGCGAGCTGCTGCGCCGGGACACCGTCGGCGGCCGCACGACGATCTGGTGTCCGGGGCACCAGCGGTGAACCTGCGATGATCGACGGCTCGTGACGACCCCGCCGGCTCTCCGCTGATGGCCGCCGCCACCGGCACCACTGTGACGTTGCTCGTCATCGCCCTTGTGCTCGTCGCGGCCGTGCTCATATGGGTCGCGCTGTGGATGTTGCGCTGGACGCGTGCCGACCCGTCGGCGTTGGGGCCGCTGGAGGTGATGGGGGACCGCACATGGCAGCGCGGCGACACCGACCGTCGCCAATCCGTGCTGACGAAGGCCCGCCCCGCCGACGCCTTCCCGCCCGCGCCCGTGATCCCCTACGGCGACGAGCCGGAGACGGCCCACCCTGAATTTGTGGAAGCCACAACGACCGATGGCGTCGTTGTGCCTGTCACAGATCTCGAAGCGAGCGAGACGAGCGCCGAGGAGCCCGAGTCGACCGCAGTCGTCGCTGACGAGATCGCCGACCCGGTCGTCGACGAGGCCATCGAGGCCATCGACACCTCAACCTCCGATGCCGGCGGAGCCGCCGAGTCCGAGGGGGCCGAACCGGACCGGCCGTCGCAGCAGGGCTAGCTTCGCGCCATGGCCGAGTTCGACGTCGACGCCATGCTCGCCCGCTTCCGGGATCGCGCCGCAGCCGTGAGACGCCGCCCGCTGCCTCCCGTCGCCGGCGCCGAGCGTCAGCAGTTCATCGCCCAGGCCGAGGTGGACTTCCAGGACTACGCCATCATCGGCGATGCCAAGGCCGATCTCGCCGACGGCGTCCTCGTGCTCCGGGTCGACCTCCGCCCCGCCGCCGACAAGGGCTGAGCCACCGCTCCAGCGTCCGCTGAGCGGACCGCGCTGCTACTCTGTCGAACTCCACGCGGACGTGGCTCAGCTGGTAGAGCATCACCTTGCCAAGGTGAGGGTCGCGGGTTCGAATCCCGTCGTCCGCTCCACATGAATGCCCTGGTCAAGCACCATTTTCGGAGTCGGCCGGGGCTTTCGTCGTGGGGCTATTGCACGGTGACAGGGGGTGGACGCGAAGACGCTCCGCAAGTACGGGATCCGGTCGCATCGGAAGGTGCGCGCTGGTCCCCACCCGTCGATGCCGAGTCGATCCTCGACCGGCTCATCAACACTGCCCACCCGTCCACATGGACGTCGACACGGCGTGCGGGACGAGATGGGCGGACCCTCGCTGAGAAGCGTTGTGGCCATGACTTGACGCGTTGACCTATCGCAGCCGGGGCGGGGTGGACTCGGGCCGACGGTCTCATCAACGGCGCAGCACCGACCGACTCCTGACAGATCAACCTGACTACGAGTCGAGCGGCCAAGCGATGTCGTGTCACGCCTCGTCCATGGCGCGGCGCGCCGCGCCTGGAGGCTCCTCAGGACGTCAGTGCGCACTCGTATGCTTCGGCGGCGCCCTGGTCATGCCGTCGACTCACTGGGGGCACCGTGGGTGCGTCGAAGGACGAGCTGGGTCGGGAATACGTCACGTTCGGCGGCGCCAGTCGACTCGATGAGGTCGATCAGCGTGCCGGCCGCCCGTCGGGCCATCGCGAGCAGCGGGTTGCGGACGGTGGTGAGCTCGAACGCCGGCCACGCCGCCATGTCGATGTCGTCGAACCCGATGACGGCGACGTCGTCGGGCACGGTGATGCCGAGCTCGAGGGCCCGGTTCAGGAAGCCGATGGCGATGAAGTCGTTGGCGCAGAAGATCGCCGACGGCGCGTCGTCGGCCGCCATCAGCGCCGCGAAGCCGAGCCGTCCGGTCTCGTGGTCGTACTCGCGCCGGAACACTCGCTTCGAGGGCAGGACGAGGCCGGCGTCCTCGAGGGCGTCGCGGAAGCCCGCCTCGCGGTCGCGCGACGTGCTCGTGTCGGCGGGGCCGACGATGGCGCCGATGCGCGTGTGCCCGAGCCCGATCAGAAGCTCACCAGCGGCCCGTGAGCCGCCCACGTTGTCGGCGGTGACGCTCGGCGCCTCGACCGGCCCCCCGATACGGTTGAGGAACACGAACGGCAGGCTGCGCCGGGCCAGCTCGTAAGGCAGCGTGGCGTCGAGGCGAGTCGTCATGAGGATGGCACCGTCGACAGACCGGTCGAGCAGGCGCTCGTGGATCGCCTCGTCGCCGTGTTCGGCGAGCAGGGCCATCCGATATCCCCGTTCCAGTAGCTCGTCGTGGATCGGGGCCATCAGCTGGTGGTACAGCGTGTTCTCCAGCTCGGCGACCAGCGCGATGCGATGGGTGGCCCGTGTCGAGAGGCCCCGTCCCAGCTCGCTGCGCACGTAGCCGAGGGTGGCAGCAGCCTCGCGCACCCTCATCCTGGTGGTTTCGGTGACGCGGGGATCGCCGCGCAGGGCGCGGGACACGGTGGCCTGCGAGACCCTCGCGAGCCGCGCCACGTCGTGGCTGGTGACGGTCATCCGTCAACCATCCGTCCGAGCCGGGCCATGCCCGCGATCAGCTGCGCACGTCCCCGCCTGGCAGGGCTAGAAGCGCCCGCGATCGGCAAGCCCGGCATTGTGTGCATACGTATGCTGATAGTGTCAACGACCTCGCTTGAAGGAAGATCATGACGTCTCCCCCCCGGTCCGCCACCGTGGCCAGCCCCGACGAGGCGGCTGCGCGCACCATCCGCCGCGGCGACCTCATCGCTGCCGAGAACGCGTTCATCGACTGCCGCACACCCGGCTGCGAGAAGAAGAAGCTCAACTATTCGATCATCGGGTCCGGCGTTTCGGAAACCGACCAATTCATCAACCTCGAGATCCCGCACGGGTACCAGCTCGGCGGGGCGTCGCTGCCACCCGGCGTGAACAACTCCCTGCACATGCACTTCACGGCCGAGGTGTTCATCGTCGCCGCGGGCACGTTCACGTTCCGGTGGGGCCGTCACGATATCGAAGGCGAGTACGTCGGCCACGTCGGCGACATCATCTCCGTGCCGACCTGGGTGTTTCGCGGCTTCACCAACACCGGCGGTGACGACAACTTCATCTTCACGGTGCTCGGCCAGGACGAGACCGGGGGGCTGATCTGGGAGCCCGACGTCTTGCGCCGAGCCGAGGGCTACGGCCTCGACCTCACGATCGCCAACAAGCTCGTCGATACGGTCGCCGGCGACGCGCTCACCGACGACATCGAGCTTGTCGCACCGATGCCGGAAGAGCAGATCGCCCGCATGCGGGCGTATTCCGTCGACGATATGCGGGGCCGGGTGACGGCGAACCACGATCGCCAGTTCTCGGCGGCCGCCTTCCTCTGCACCACCGTCCCCGGCGGCGCGGCGCGGCTCGCGCTCGCCATCGGATACGGGCTGACGGAGGACCGCCTGCAGGAGTCGCGCGTCCACAACCCGCACGGCTTCAGCGTCGCCGCGCTCCGTGCCGATCGGGGCCAGGGCGTGCTCCGTCATCACCACGACGAGTCGCAAGTGCTGATCGTCCTCGACGGGGAGTGGCAGGTCACACTCAGCGCCGTCAGCGGGTACCGACCGCCCGGCACGTACGCACCCCTCGCGATGATCGGGATGTGCTTCTGTCCGAGGTGGATCCCGGGCGCCGTCTCGATTTCGACGTCGGCGAGCGTGTCGCGCTGCACCTGGGCGAAGCGTCGGACGTTGCTCTGCACGGTTTCGATGTCCTCGATGACCTGGGCAGGGACGTCGCCGATGATGCGGTCGACGGCCGCCGGGTCGAGCAGGAACGACCCCGGTGACCAGTGGTCGAAGCGCTCGGAGTACTCGCGGACGGCGGCATCGCCGCGGTCGCGGATGTCGGCGATGATCCCCCGTACGGTCTCGGAGACCTGCTCGTGCCCGGCGGACACGGCGGCAGCGGCGATGGCGGTTTTCAGATAGGTGATCATGGGCACCCGAGTGTATACGTATTCATACGGTTACGGAGCGAGCGACCGACGCCCGACGGATTGCGGCTCCGAAATCCCTGTCCCACGGTCGTTTTGGGCCTCGGGGTCGATGGGGCTATGGTCTGGGGGTCCGGGGCAGGGCGTGGGCTCAAGGGGGCTTCGGCATACCAGGGAGGTGGCTCAATGAAGCGACACCGATTCGTCTTTGCGTTCGCCGGCTTGTCGGCTGTGGCGACGCTCGCCCCGGGGCTGGTCACAGCCCTGCACGGTGGCGACGCCGAAGTCACGGTCGGCAGCGGTGACCGGTACTTCTCGCACAACAAGCAGAACGAACCGGGCCTGGCCGTCAACCCGGTCGACACCAACGTCCTCGCCGCGGGGGCCAACGACATCATCGACTTGGAGCAGTGCAACGCCGGCGATGTGACGACCTGTCCGTTCACGCCCGGAGTCGGTGTGTCCGGTGTGCAGTTCTCGCTGGACAGTGGCGATACGTGGATCCAGCCGACCTACACCGGCCTGTCGGCGCGCAACGCGTCGTGCCGTCCGGCGCCGGGTACCTCGACGGGCTGTGTCCCCACCGTCGGTCGGATCGGGACGTTGCCGTGGTATTACGAGAACGGTCTGGTCTCCAACGGTGACCCGGAGCTGGCCTTCGGTCCGGTGCCGGCGGCCGATGGCACGTTCTCATGGGCCAATGGTCAACGGCTGTACTACGCCAACATCGCCACCAATTTGGACCCGAGAGCGAGAGCGAGAGCGTTCCGCGGTGCGGGCGCGATCGCGGTGTCCCGCACCGACGACGTCGCCGCCGCGGCCGCCAACGACAAGAACGCCTGGATGGCGCCGGTCATCGTGACGCGCCAGAACAGCGCCCTGTTCAGCGACAAAGAGCAGATCTGGGCTGACAACGCGGCGAGTAGCCCGCACTTCGGCAACGTCTACGTGTGCAACGTCGGCTTCCGCGGGGCGGCCGGCAGCGAACCGGTGCTGTTCGCCCGCTCGACCGACGGCGGCGACACGTGGCGCACCCGCCAGCTCACCGCGGCGACCAACAACAGCCAGACCGGCGGCCGTCAGGGCTGTGCCATCCGTACTGACAGCGACGGCACCGTCTACGTGGTGTTTGTCGGCTTCGACAAGCAACGCGGCACCGGCGTGTTCTACCAGGCCCGTTCGTTCGACGGTGGCGCCAACTTCGGGCGTGCCCGGGTGATCGTCGACGTCGCTGGGATCGGCCAGTTCGACCCGGCTCAGGGTCGGTTCACCATCGACGGCGTGGCCGGAGCGCGGACCGACTCCTTCCCGAGCATCGACATCGCCAACGGCGCCCCTTCCGGGGCCGATGCCACCGACGAGATCGTCATCACGTGGTCCGACGACCGCGCCGGCACGAACCAGGAGAAGGCGTACCTGATCCGTTCCAGCAACGCTGGACGGTCCTACTCGACGCCGGCCGTCGTGTCAGCCGGCGGTGACCGGGCCAACCAACCGGCTGTCGCCATCGCGCCCGACGGCGGCGACGTCTACGTCGCCTACAACGCGTTCCTCGACCCGTGGCGATCCACCACGACGGGGCGGCGGCGGATGCTCGGCGTCGTCCACCACGTGCGGCCGAACGGGACCGTGACGTCGCTGCATCGCGGCGCCGTCGGTGACGCCCGCGCCTCCAGCGCCAACGGGCTCACCGCTGAGTTCCTCGGTGACTACAACTACGCCGTCGCCACCCGGGACTACGGCGCCGCGGTGTGGAACGACATGCGTGACGGCGCCGTCTGTCCGGCGATCAACGCCTACCGGCAGGCCTTCGTCGAAGACGTGCTCAGCGGCGGGGCCGCCCCGATCGTCGGTGATCGTGGACGTGACCGCGCGGCCGCCAACGTGGTGCCCCAGGCCCACTCGTCGGCCATCCGACCCGGCCCCAACAACGACTGCCGGCAAGGCAGTGCCATCTCGTTCGGCAACTCCAGCATCTACGGCGGAGCCTTCCAAGACCCCACCCCGTAGAACCGCACTCGTCGTGTCGCGACCGGCGCGTCAACGCCGGTCGTGACACGGCAGCACGGCGTGCCACGAATTCACGGACCGGCGCTCAAGGCCCTCCTGCCAGTCGATACGCGTTCACGTTTGCGGGCCGGACCGCAGAGGAGTCGACTCGGCGGGATCGACGGACGGACCGGGGGGTGGCGACGAACCCTCTCCGCCCTCAGCCGCCCGTGGTGGCGGTGCCGGTTCCGACGGTGTCACCTTCGTTGAAGAAGAAGGCTCCTTGACGAACCCCGGTCGGTGTGGAAGCGGCAGTTGAACAACACCGCGCCCTCCTCGGGCAGGGTCACGTCGAGCTCGACGCTCTCGCTGGCAGCGACCTCTTCGTCGACACCGAGCGCCTCGCTCGTGAACGTGTGAGCGTCGTCGCCTTCGTTCTCCAACTTGAGATGGACACTCGCGCCTGGCGTGGCCTTGAGATAGGTCGGACCAAAGTAGTAGTCGTCGAGCTCCAGCTCGACCTCGGCGCCTGAGATCTCCTCGGTGCCGTGGTCGTTCACGTCACCTTCGAGCGCGACCGGTGCATTGCCGGAGGCCTCCCCGCTCGACGTGGCGGCGCCCGAGCCCTGACCGCCGGTGTCGTCGTCATCGCCGCACGCCACGGTGAGCACGGTGATCCCGGCCAGGACGATCAGGAGTCTGCGCATGATGATGACCTCCTTGGACGAGCCGTCGCGGCCCGTCGTGTCACCGGGGTATGCGAGCGAAGCGGTGCGAGGGATTGCGCGTCGGGCGACCGCCCGGCAATGTCACGAGAAGCTGGCCTCGTAGCCGAGTTCCTCGTCGGCGCCGACGAGCCGCACCGCTCGGGCCTCGTCGTCGTTCAGCTCGATGGTGACAGCGAGCACGCCGTGCCCATCGCGGAGCTCGATCCGCCCGACACGCACCGGCCCGCCGCGCTCCAGCTCGAGCTCGACGATGTAGTCGGCACGTGCTTCACCCGGTTCGTCGAGGCTGACGAACAGCCACGCCGGGTCGGCCCCGTAGATCACGGCGCGACAGATCGAGCGGCCGCCGTCCTCGACGGCAACAGCGGTACGCACGGTGGGCGAGCGGTTCCCGTCGCCATCGATGAGCAGCGCGACGCCGAATCCGACGACGAGCGAGGCGACCGCGGTAAGGCAGCCGGCGAGCACGACGCCGCGACGCGAGATCCGACGGCCCCCGTTCGCCAACCCGACCCGATCGCCGACGGTGCGCGCCAGGACACGCGCCTCCAACTCGGGGGTCGGGTCGTCCTCAGGCGCCAGCAGGAGCATCGAGTCGACGACCCGCGCCAGCTCGGAGACTCGCTGCTGGCAGCCGGCGCACGAGGCCAGGTGCCCGACTGCGTCAGCGCGCTCGGCGCCGGTCAACGTCCCGAGCGCGAGCTCGGGACCCAGGGCCTCCATGTCGTCACAACCGACGCGGCCAGCGCTCATTGCACCTCCCGCTCGCGACTCGCCGCCAACAGGTCCCTGAGCTTGAGCAAGCCGGCCCGGATCCTCGTCTTGGCCGTGCCCAGCGGAACCCCTTCGATCTCGCTCACCTCCTTGGCCGTCCGCCCGCCCATGACGGCGAGCACCACCGCTCGACGTTGCCGCGCCGGCACCTGCCGGAGGGCGATCATCAGTCGATGCACGTCGTCGCCGTGCTCGACCACCCGTGCCGGGTCGCCGTCACCGTCGAGGGCGGTCCCGAGCCGGCCGACGATGTCGGGCTCGAGGGAATCGACCCGGCGCGACCGGCGGGCGTCGAGGGCGACGTTGCGGGCGATGGTCAACAACCACACCGCCACTGAACCGCGCCGCGGATCGTAACTCGAGGCATGACGCCAGGCCCGGACGAACGCTTCTTGGGCCAGGTCCTCGGCGAGCGCGCGATCGCCGACGATCGATCGGGCCAGGCCGAACACGCGCCGCTCGTAGCGACGCACAAACTGTGCTCCCGCTTCAGAATCGCCTACCGCGAACGCAGCGAGCAACACGTCGTCATCGACGTCCCACATGGCACCGTCGATCCTACGACTGGGCCGAACTGGCCGCGATCTCCAAGAGTCACCGCGTTGGGCGTCGGCGAAAAGTCCTACGTTGTGCCGACATGCGGCTGTTGCTCGTCGTGCTCGCCGCATGTGCGGCCAGTGGCTGCTCGGGCGATGGCGACGAGGCTCCGGGTTCGGCGGGGTCCGTCGAGCTCGCATGACGTCGACGGACCTCTCGGCCGCCCAGGCCCGCCGCATTGCCCTTGCCGCCCAGGGCTTTGCCGACCGGCGCCCGACGGGCGGGGTCGACCGCCGCCACCTGCGCCGGGTGTTCGACCGCGTCAACGTCATCCAGGTCGACTCGGTGAATGTGCTCGTGCGCAGCCAGGAGCTGCCGCTGTTCGCCCGACTGGGCCCGCACCCCCGCACGATGCTCGCCGACGCCATCGACGACGGCGAGCTGTGGGAGTACTGGGCCCACGTCGCCGCCATCGTGCCGAGCGCGCAGCACCGCCTGTTCCGCTGGAAGATGGGACGAGACGAAGAGTGGAAGCAGATCACGCGCCGGGCCAGGGAGAAGCCGAGGCTCGTCGAGGAGGTCCGCCAGCGAATCCGCGACAGCGGGCCGATCACCGCCGGAGACCTCGAGCAGCGCGTCGGCACGAAGGGCAGTTGGTGGAGCTGGGACGACGGCAAGGTCGTGCTCGAGCACCTCTTCCAGCGCGGCGAGGTCGTCGCCGTCCGCCGCCGTCGCGACTTCGCCCGGCTGTACGACCTGCCCGAGCGGATCCTGCCGGCCAGCGTCCTCGACGCTCCGACGCCGACCGAGGCCGAGGCCCGCAAGGAGCTCCTCGCCATCGCCGCCCGCAGCATGGGCGTGGCCACGCTCGTGGACATGGCGGACTACCACCGCCAGTGGCGGCCGCACTCGCGCCAGCCCCTCGTCGCCGAGCTGGTCGAGGACGGCGTGCTGCAACCCGTCACCGTCGAGGGCTGGGGCAAGCCGGCCTACCTCCACCGCGACGCGAAGGTGCCGCGGACCGTCGACGGGCGGGCCCTGCTCAGCCCGTTCGACTCGCTCGTGTGGCACCGCGCTCGCAACGAACGCCTCTTCGACTTCCACTACCGCATCGAGATCTACACGCCGGTGCCGAAGCGCATCTACGGCTACTTCGTGCTGCCGTACCTCCTCGGCGACCGCCTCGTCGGGCGCGTCGACCTCAAGGCTGACCGCGCCGCAGGCGTGCTGCGCGTGCAGGGCGCCTACCTCGAGCCCGGGGTCGACGCCGCGGCGGCCGCCGGGCCGCTCGTCGAGGAGTTGCGGCTGATGGCCGGGTGGCTCGAACTCGACACCGTCGCCAGCACCGACCGCGGTGAGCTGGCCGAGGCGCTGCGGCGCGCCGGGGTGATCTCCGTCGAGCCGGACTGTTCGAGTAAGCCGGCCCGGATCCAGAGCCGCACGTCCTAGAATTCGGCAACCGGTTGGCGCCGTCATCGACCATCCCCACTTGCCAAATCGGCTGGAACCGTCAGCGTCGAGGACCCCCACCCGGATGGGGGACCTCTACCGGCCCACCACCCCGCCCCAAGGGTGAGGAACTTCAGTGATCAAGTCTGGAGAGAATTCGGGGATCCCTCAGATAGAGGCAGTGCCGCGCTGATCACGACATCGCGATCGTGGACATGTCCGATGCCGTCATGAGGTCGATGAACGCTCGGGGCAGTGGTCCACCCACAGGCCAACACCGGCGCAGCAGTCCTGGTCGATCCACACCCGCATCAGCGGCCCCCCATCAGTCTCGTGGCTCATCATCGCGCCGTCAGGACGAGCGGTCGCATGGATTCCTTCGACCACGCCGGGCCGCGGCGTTCGCCGCGCCGGACTTGCCTTCCTCCGTGCCGCGACCCAGCACGCACGATCGTTTCGGGGTCCACCGCCCGTGACGGCCCGAGCACGACGACCGTTGTGTACCTCGGTGCGTCGTCTGCGGGCCCTGAGCACGGAAGTGATCAGGACGCGAAGAGATTGTCGAGGCCGGCTTGGTCGTCGACAAACGCCCATACCTCGGCGACGCGCCGTCGGACGCGAAGCGGAACAGGTGCGAGCCTCGACACGCGACACGGTGTGCGCCGCGAACTGCAATCAGGTCGACAACGGCGACGACGATGTCGTCGCCGACATCGATCTCCCAGCGGTCCAACGGCTGCATACGCTCGCCGATGCGCCTGAACACCTCGTCGTAGGCCCCCGATACCGGCCCGCCACCGGGTTGTCGCCTGGGACGTGCCAGACGATGTCGGGCACCGCCAACTCAGCGCGGCCTTCGTCATCATCGGCCGGCCCAGCGGCGTAGAAACGCCGCACGTGCTCGACGTTCTCCCGGACCCCCATGAACCGATTCTCGCCGATCGCCCGTGGCACACACGCAATCTGGAACTGCGCACGGTGAGTGTCGAGCAGATCGTCGGCGTCCTGGTGATCGACTTCGACGAGGACAAGGAGGTCGAGTACGACCGCCGACCGCAAGGCGCGTACTCTGTCGTCCACATGGGGAAGCCGGTTGCCCCACCCCGTCGGCTCGGCCCCTCACCGGCCGCAACCCTTGCCGACCTGACCCCTTTCCGATCAACACCGAGGAGTGTGACTGTGAGCGACGTCAACGACTGGAACACCCAGATCATCGAGCAGTTTCGAGCCAACGGCGGCAGGGTGGGCGGCCAGTTCGAAGGAGCGCCGCTACTGCTGCTCCACACAACCGGCGCTCGTTCCGGCCAGGAACGCGTCAACCCGGTGATGTACCAGGATCTCGGCGGCCCCCTCGCGGTGTTCGCGTCCAAGGCCGGCGCGCCCACCAACCCGGACTGGTATCACAACCTCGTCGCCAACCCAGCCGTCACCGCCGAGATCGGGACCGAAACCAGTCGCTTCCGGGCCCGCATCGCCACGAGCGACGAGCGCGATCGCATCTGGACCCAGCAGAAGCAGGACTACCCAGGCTTCTCCGACTACGAGGCCAACACCGACCGCCAGATTCCCGTCGTCATCCTCGACCCGGCCGCCTGACGTCGGGCCGCGCCAGAAGCTCCGCACGCCTCCGAGTCGTCGCCGTCGTCGTGAGGACCGCCGCCGCATAGTCAACCTGTCCGCCGAACCGGGGCAACCTCAGAGCGATCTCTCGAAATGCCGGTGTGGCGACGGTCAGAATCGGCTAACCTCCGCCGGGACGAGAGCGGACGAAGGGCGAATGCGATGAGAACCGGGTCGGCGCGTACGCGCACAACGTCGATGGTGGGCGCGGGAATGCTGGCGCTGACGATGCTGGTGGTGACGGCGGGGGCGGCGACCCCAGCGGTGGCCAACCAGAGCGTCGTCCCGAGCACGTTTCCCTTGGCCAACCAGCCCCGAGTGATGGACGGGCGGATCTACTCGATCGACACCCGCGGCAGCAGCGTGGTCGTGGGTGGCACGTTCACCCGGATCAGGCCGGCGCCGAGCGGCAGCACCGAGATCAGCCAGGCCTACATCTTCAAGTTCGACGTCAGCACCGGGCTGATCGACAACACGTTCCGTCCGACGTTGAACGGCGCCGTCGAGGGCATCCGCTACTCGCCCGACGGGCAGTCGCTGTTCGTCGCCGGTGCCTTCACCACGGTCAACGGGGTGACCCGCAACCGAGTCGTGAAGCTCAACGCCACGACGGGCGCGGTCGACCCGACGTTCGTGGCCAGCGTCAACAACACGGTCAAGGACCTCGACTTGTCGAACGGTCGCGTGATCATCGGCGGCTACTTCGGCAAGATCGGGACGGTCACCCGTCAGCGCCTGGCGATGCTCGACCCGACGACTGGCGCCGTGATGTCCACGCTCAACTTGGCGGTGACCGGGTCGCGTGACCCGTACGGGCCGTACATCCAGGAGCTGGAGACGTCCGACGACGGCAAGTGGCTGGTCATCGGCGGCAACTTCGTCGACGTCGCGGGCTCGTCGCGTCACCAGGTCGCCGTGATCGACCTCAGCGGAACGAACGCCACCGTGGCCAACTGGAGCACGGACCGCTACGTCGGCGACTGCGCCAGCGTCTACGACGCCACCTACATCCGCGGCATCGACATCTCGCCTGACAACAAGTACTTCGTCATCAACACGACTGGCGCCTTCCTCGGCAACCAGGTGTTGTGCGACACGGCGACCCGCTGGGAGCTGCCGCCGGCGCTGACCGGCAGCCAGCTGCAGCCGACATGGACCGCCCACACCGGCGGGGACACGCACTGGGCGGCCCACATCACCGACGCCGCCGTGATCGTCGGCGGCCACCAGCGCTGGGAGAACAACCCGAACCCGAGCCCCGGTGGCGACAACGACGGTCCCGGCTCACTCAGCCGGCCGGGCATCGCCGCGTTGGATCCGTACACGGGCGTGCCGCTGTCGTGGAACCCGACGCGGGACCGCGGACGCGGCGTGGAGGCCCTTGCCTCGACCCCTGACTATCTCTTCGTCGGCAGCGACACCGTGTACTTCAACAATCAGATCCGCCAGCGCCTCGCCGTGCTGTCGACGACGGGCGGCTTCGCCAACCCGGCGCCGGAGACGATCGTGCTGCCGGTCAACCTGCGGCTGAGCATTGCCGGCAACCTCTACCAGACGACGTACAACGGCACCACGTTCACCGCGCCGACGCTCGTCAGCGGCCCCGGCATCGACGGGATCAACTGGAACGACGTCCGTGACGGCTTCGTCCAGCGCGGCCAGCTCGTCTACTTCGGCCCGAGCCAGGCGATCTACCGCCGCTCGATCAGCGGCAACACGTTCGGCACGCCGACGAACCTTTCCACCACGGTCGGCTACGTCGACACCAACTACAACCTGACTCCCTACGACCAGCCATATGGCGTCGCCGAAACGGTGGCGGCCGCGTACAGCCGGGGTCGCATCTACTACACCAAGTCCAACACGACCGGCCTGTACTGGCGCTGGTACTCGTTGGAGAGCGGTGTCGTCGGTGGCCAGGAGTACGTGTCCTCCAGCTCGACGTTCTCGCTGGCCCGCACGATGGACATCGTCGGCAACTACATGTACGTCGTGTGGAGCGACGGCTTCCTCTACCGCGTTGCGTTGACCCCGGGCGGTGGCGTCGACATGTCCACGTGGACGCTGGTCGACAACGGTCTCTCGGGGATCAGCTGGAGCACCGTCACCGCAATGTTCTCTACGCAGGCGTAGCGCCGGTCCGGTTCGCTGACCCACCACGAGCTCGGTCGGCGACCGTCGTGCCGACACGCGGTTCGGGGTCGTTGTGCCACGGTCGCCGGCCGTCGAGGAGATCTGCCGGGGACTCAGGCGGCGAGTCGGTAGAAGCGGAAGAGGTCGTTGTCGATCGGGAGGATCTCGATCGACGAGAACCCGGCCTGCTGCGCGTACGTCCGGAATGTGGCGGGTCGCATCACGGTGCCGGTGCCAACGGACGGCCGTTTCGGACAGGCCGACCGGCAGGCAGTGCAGGACGCTGGCGGCGTAGAAGAGGCGCTCGATGGGGTTGTCGGTTGGTGCTTCGAACGATTCGGCGACCTTCTCGTCGACCACGAGGTGTACGGCGTCGGCCTTCCCGAGGCGCCGCATGGTGCTGAGTGCCTCTTGGGGTCGGGCGAGATCGTGGATCATTTCGAAGGCGAGCACGATGTCGTAGCTGTCGGACCCGATCCACGCCGGCAGGTCGCCCGTCACGTCGACCAACTCGAACCGCACCCGCTCGCCGACCCCGGACTCGGCGGCGTGCTTGCGGGCGGCGGCGATCGATGCCTCGTCGTTGTCGAACCCGTCGACCTCGACCTCAGGCCAGGCGCGTGCGATGGCGATCGCGGCCCAGCCCTCGCCGCATCCGATCTCGGCGACTCTTGCCGGACCGGCGGCCAGACGATCGGCGACGCCGGGCACGGCCGGCAACCAATCCGATGCCAACAGGTTGAGGAACGCGGGCCGGTTGAAGTCGCCCTGCGCGTCGTGGATCGCGTAGTCGGCATACGGGATCCCGTCGCCGGTGCGGAACGCGTCGACAAGCGTGGGGAACACACGGCCGATCGAGGGAAGCAGGTCCAGCAGGGGTCCGACCGAAGCCAGGCTCTCGGGGCGCAGCAGGCACTCCTGTGCGGCAGGCGAGAGCCCGTAGCATCGCTGGTCGGGATCGTTGGCGTTCGCTTGCAGGACGATGAGCCCTGCGGCAGCCTGCTGCTCGAGCCACTCCCGGGCGTAGCGGGGATGGATCCCGGCATCGTCGGCCAACCCGAGCGACGTCGCGCCGTCGCCCGCAGCCAGGTGCTCGTACAGCCCGAGCTCTCGGCCCAAGCTGATCGTGACGGCTTCGAGAGCGGCGAGACCGGTCTCGACGAGACGTTCGGCGTAGGCACCGATCTCGGCCTCGAGGTCCTGATCGCTGGATTCGGAACTGGTCATGGCACCGCCTCCTGTGGGCTGGATGTGTCCTTCACCATGCAGGCGCTACATCGGTTGTGGCGATGCCAGAACGCGCCGCTACATCTCCCAGACGGTCACGATTTCTGGTTCGTAGACACAGTACGAGCCGGTGCGTACGGCGTTGCCGAGGTGACGGGCGAGGGCGGGATGTTCCTGTTCGATGCGGCCGATCGCCATGCGGATGCGCCCTGTGACGGCCTTACGGGCCCGCTCGACAGGGTCGCCGGCACGCCGGGGACG
>JACCUL010000219.1 GCA_013811855.1 Acidimicrobiia bacterium | reverse complement strand
GTAGGCGTCTCCCTGGCGGACGATGACGTCGCCGAGCAAGTGCCTGAGGTTGGAGATGTACGTATGGAGCGTCGCCTTGCCGCCCGGACTGGCGTCCTCACCGTACGTCGCGAGCAGCAAGGCGTCGACCGATACCGGACGACCGGCGGCGGCGATCAACACCGCCAGAACACCTCGCTGCTTGCGGCCGCCGAGAGCCGCTGCCGTCCCCCTGACGCGCACCTCGAGCTGCCCCAGGACCGCGTACTCGAGCCCCCGGACCTCGCTGCCGGCCTCGGTGATGCCGTGCAAATCAGTCACCATCGCGAGCGTACGTTTCACCGCTCAACCTCCGCTCAAGTACTCGGCAGTGACGTGATGGGCGCCCCTGAGACCAGGGGCGCCCATCTGCGTCACCGCCACTGTTACGACGGGAGTCAGCTGTCAGGATCGCGGGTTCAGGTGTCGCCGCAAGGTGCGGGCGGCGATGCTGAAACCGTGCTCCAAGCCTTCCTCGACGGCGTGGCGGAAGTGGAACCCGACGAAGATCCGGGAGACGGCGTTCTCGTGTGCGGCCTGGGAGAACCTGGTGTACGAGCGCATCGTCGGTGAGGAATCGGCGCAGGTTTCGCCGGCCGGCAGCGTCAGGCTGCAGGTCGAGAAGCTGACGTGGTCGGTGCCGAAGAACCGGGTGAGCACCCCGGCGGCCGCTGCTCCCTCGACGGCATGAGCCGCGTCGTGGTCAGGGATCGGCGGGGTCGTCACCAATGGCGTCCAGTCAGAGTCGCCTACGGTCCTCGGGTTGCCGTCGTTGTCGCCCTCGCGGATGGCGGTGACCGGCCGCCAGAAGTTGTAGTGGTTCTTGGTCTCGAACGAAGAGATGTACCCGTCGGCCATGGCCATGTTGAGCAGGGCGAAGAGCCGGGCTTTCTCCCACTCGTCGATCCCTGCTTCTCTCGCCACCGTGCGAGTGATGCGGTTCCACTGCAGTGGGGAGCTCTCGACCCAGAACAGGGCGATCTCGGTCTGTCGCGGCGTGCGCGCGCTCGGTGTGGTCGTGCCGTCGCCGCCGAGTCGCTTGATCTCGGCGTAGTCGGCCGCGTACCTCGCCCCACGCACGTCGTAGGGCGGGTCGGCCCGGTACTGGGAGCTGCTCCGGAGCGCGAACGGCGTGACATCGGCCCAGCCGGGTGCGAACTGGAACGGCGTGCCCGGCGTGTGGCGGTACTCGCCGGGTTCGGTGCCCTGCGGCAGGTCGTCGACGATCAACGGCGTGTCGGATCCGTCGTCGGCTCGCAGCGACAGGATCGCCGCCGCGGCCCTGCGCCCGACGGCGAGACCACGGCGCTTGGCGGGGCCGCTCGGGATTGCCGCCAGCGCGTCGTTGTAGGCCTCTTCGACGACCGCGGCGCCATTCGGTCCGCACTCCGGCGGAAGCGGTGGAGAGGGGAGCTCCATCAGCACCGGCACCAGGACGTCGTGAGCGGCCGCGGCGACGGCGGCGGCCACCGAAGCGCCTTGCCGCGCTCGGCCGTAGAAGGCGTACGGCTCCGATCGACGGTGGATGGCGTTCAGCGCGTCGTGGATCGCCACGTGCGTCATGGCGTACATCCGCGACTCGTGCAGCGGGTTGTTCGTCGGCGCCAGGCATCCGGCCAGCGCCGCCTCGCCGGCGATGGCGTTCCACGCCAACACCGCCCCACCGCTTCCCGCGATGGGGTCGGCCGCGACCGAACCGGCAACAGGGGCCAGCGAAGCAACCCCGATCGACAATGCCACCACCATCGATCGTCGGCGTCGCGAGGCGTCGTGTCTGGTCATCGGTCTTCCTCCAGTGCGCCGACGTGGTGCCCGCGCGCCAGGTCATCGTGAGCAAGGCCGCTCAAGAACCGCTCAAGTCCGCCGCGCCGCTCGTCCCGAAGGACCGGAGCACCGGGCGGCGTGCGCGAGAGTGGCCGCACGACGATCCACACGAGGAGGCCTGATCAATGACGACCCGACTCAACCCGTACCTGGGATTCCGCGGCAACGCCCGTGAAGCGATGGAGTTCTACCGCTCCGTCTTCGGCGGCGAGCTGGCGGTGAACACGTTCGCCGACTTCCAGGCCAGTGACGACCCGGCCCAGAAGGACAAGATCATGCACTCGATGCTGGAAACCGAAAGCGGCCTGACGCTGATGGGGGCCGACACGCTCGAAGGGAGCGACGCCACACCGGGTACCGAGCACTCCGTCTCCCTGTCGGGCGAAGACGAGGCCGAGTTGCGCGGCTACTGGGAGAAGCTCTCCGATGGTGCCACCATCAGCGCTCCGCTCGAGAAGGCGCCGTGGGGCGACACGTTCGGCATGTGCACCGACAAGTTCGGCATCGTCTGGATGGTCAACATCGCCGGTACACCGCCGAGTGGCTGACGTCGGGAGCATCGCTTCGCCGTGAGTCGGCTCGCCGATGTCCTGGGGGTATCCGGCCGGCGCCCACCCGACGTTGTCGACGGCACGCGCCGGCCGGCCCCGTTGGCCTTCGACGTGGCCGCCCGCAGTGCCGAGATCGACCACGTCACGATGCGGGCCGATCGGCTGGCCCGGTTCCGCGCCGAGCTCGTCAGCCACGACTATGGCGCCGCACTGCTGAGCGACCCGATCAACATCCGGTACGCCACGGGCGCCAGGAACATGACGTTGTGGACGATGCACGCACCCGGGCGGTACGCCTTCGTGCCCGTCGACGGTCCGGTCGTCCTGTTCGACTTTGCCACGTCCAAGCACGTCAACGAAGGCCTCGAGACGATCGACGATGTTCGTGACAGCGTCTCGTCGTTCTTCTTCCTGGCTGGAACCCGCTCGGCCGAGCTCGGTGAGCGGTGGGCCCGCGACGTCATCGCCCTGACGCGGGCCCACGCCGGCTCGGACCGTCGGCTCGCCGTCGACCGCTGCGAACCCTGGCTGGCCCGACACCTGGAAGCGGCAGGGATCGCGTTGTTCGACGCCCAGGAACCGGTGGAGCTGGCCCGCGCCATCAAGACGCCCGAGGAACTGCAGTGCCTGCGCCTGTCCATGGAGGTCTGCGACGTCGCCGTCGAGCGCATACGCGGCGCGTTGCAACCCGGCATCACCGAGAACCAGCTGTGGGCGGTGCTCCACGAGACGAACATCGCTCACGACGGCGAGTGGGTCGAGTGCCGCCTGTTGGCCAGCGGGCCGAGGACCAATCCGTGGTTCCAGGAGTGCGGCAACCGGGTGATCGAGGCCGGCGACCTGGTCGGGTTCGACACCGACATGGTCGGCCCGAACGGGTACCTCGCCGACATCTCGCGAACGCTGCTTTGCCCGGGCCGGCCGGTCACGGCCGAGCAGCGGCGGCTCTACGACATCGCCCAGGACCAGCTCCTCACGAACATCGAGCTCATCCGGCCGGAGATGACGTTTCGTGAGTTCGGCGAGCGGGCGTGGCCCGTGCCCGACGAGTTCCTCGCCAACCGCTACATGCTCATGGTCCACGGCGTCGGGATGGTCGACGAGACACCGGCCATCACCTACGCCGTCGACTTCGCCGACTGGGGCTCCGACGGATGCATCGAAGAGGGGATGGTGCTGTCCGTCGAGAGCTACATCGGTGAGGTGGGCGGCCGGGAGGGCGTCAAGCTCGAGGAGCAGGTGCTCGTCACCGCCTCAGGCGGGGTGCCGATGTCCAGATCACCGTTGATCGACGCCCTCGAGGTGTGAAACTCGACGACGCGGCGGGCGGCCGGTGATCCGGATCCTGGCGATCGCCATCGCTGCCTGGGCGGCGTCGTGGGTCGTGCTCGTCCTGCTGGCCCGTCGCCTGCCGCCCGGCATCCTCAAAGACCTCGCGGGGTTCCTCCCCGCTTGCATGACCATGGTGCGTCGCCTGCGCCACGATCCGCGGGTGCCCCGCCGCGCCAAGCTCGCTATCGGCTTCGCGGGGGTCTGGGTCATCTCGCCGATCGACCTCATCCCCGAGTTCCTGCCCGTCATCGGGCCCCTCGACGACGTCGTCGTGGTCGCGTTGGCACTGCGCTACGCGGCCCGGCAAGTCCCGCCCGAAGTGCTCTTCGCGGCCTGGCCCGGAGAACCCCGCCTGCTCGAACGCCTTATCGGTCGGTCGGCGCCGACGTGACAGAGTTGCCATGTGAGCAGGCCGAATGAGCGGGGGGATGTCGGCAACGACAAGGTCTCATGGCGGCAGCGCTTCCTCGCCGGCGAGATCAGACCGCAGCAGCTGGTGCTGCAGATCGGCGCGTTGGCAACGGCCGTGCTGGCGATCGCCGCCTTGGTTGCCGCCGTCGTCCACTTCGTCGGCAACGACGACGACGGCGGCGTCGGGCCGGCCACAGAACACGAGCAACGAATCGAGAACCAGAGCGCCGACGCCGACGAGCTCGTGCATCTGCTCGACGACCGCAACGGCACGACGATCGATCTCAACCACAAGGTGATCGGGGAGCTGCCCGGCGCCAATGACGTCTTGTTGCAGTACGACTGCGACGCGCCGGCGGGGTGCAGCGTCGTCAAGCTGGCGTTGCCGGACTCGACCCCCAACCTGCTCCCCGACGGGATCTGGTTCAAGCGCTGCTACCTCGTCGACAGGATTGGCGCGGGCTACGGCTCCTCAGGGCTCGCGTTCGCGCTGTTCGACCGTGGCGCCACGTGCGCCGACTGAGAAGGTTGCCGAGATGTCCGTTTCGCTGCACCACATCGTGATCGACGCCGTCGATCTCCCCGGCCTCGCCCGCTTCTGGGCCGAGGTGCTCGGTTGGCACGTCCTGTCCGAACGCGAACGGGAGGTCGTGATCGGCCCCGACGAGAACGCCCCGGTCGGCATCTGCTTCATGCCGGCCGGCGAGCAGCACAAGACGGTGAAGAACCGTGTCCACCTCGACCTCAATCCGAGCGCACAGGACCGTGAGGCGGAGATCGAGCGCATCATGGCCCTCGGCGCCCGGCGGGTCGACATCGGCCAGACCGGCACCGAGTCATGGACCGTGCTCGCTGACCCAGAGGGCAACGAGTTCTGCATCCTCCGTGCCAAGACCACGCTGCTGAACTGACCGACCACCCGCCGGTTCACCCCAGCAGTTCGATCTCACACCGAGGACCAGGGGACTCGGCGAGTCGTCGGTCGGCTGTGAGCACGTTGGTGTGGAGCCCCTCGGCCAGCGCGACGTACACGGCGTCGTAGATCGTCAGGTTGGCCCGAAGTTCGCAGCATCGCGCCAGCAGCGACGTGTGTGGCACCCGTTCGATCCTGACCTCAAGCAGGTCAGCGAGCGCAAACGCGGCTCGCCGCTCGTCGAGCATTCCGGCCATGGCAAGCCGTCGCCACGCCGATGCAACCTCGACGTCGATGAGGTGCGGAGCGACGAGGAGGTGTTCCTGACGCAGTCGTCGGCGTGCTCGATCACCGTCGCGCCCATCATCGGCAAGGGCGGTGACGACCACGCTGGCATCGACGACGATCACCCAGCGTCTCGTTCGGCGCGAACCGCCCGCACGGCGTCGGCGAACTCAGCCCGCCCTCCGGCTCGCCCGCTGGCACGATCGAGCACCTCCTCGAGCGTGGCCGTCTCGGCGTCGGCGATGAACCGGGTGAGCAGATACTCCTGCAACGACTGACCAGCGGCTGCTGCTCGCCGACGCAGCGTTGAATGGACCTCCGCCGGGACGTCTTTGACCTGGATGCTTGGCATGGATGCAGGCTAGCGCCAGAATGGCGCTAGCGCATGCGTTGTGGCGCCAGGTTGCTAGACGGGCGTCGCTGACTGCCAGAGTCCGAGGAGGTTGCCTTCACTGTCGGTGAAGTAGGCGGCGAACCCCATCTCGCCGACCGGTTCCTTGGCGCGAACCAGGGCGCCACCATGGGCCTCGACATCGGCGAGAACGGCGTCGATGTCGTCGACATCGATCGTGATCACGGGTGAGCTGACGTCGGGCACGCGAGCGAACATGCCACCGTTGATGAATCCCGGCTCCTCGGGCATCCCCTGGTCGCCGACTGGACCCGTCATCGCCAGGTGGTAGTCGAGCTCGGGCATGCCTTGGAGCTGCCAGCCGAACACATCCGTGTAGAAGCTGGTCGCGCGGTCAACGTCGTCGTACGGCACCTCGAAGTGCACGACTCGTCCTGCCATCACGTACCTCCTCGACAATGGAACGGGCGGAGCAGGCGCACGCCGAAGACCGGAGACACACTGAGGTCGTCGTTCGTCTCCGGGTCGATGGCGGCCGCGTAAGCCGAGATGGACGCGTCGCCATGGCGCAGGGGCGGCTCACCCTCGAGGACGCGGACCCGCACGCGGGTCGCCCGCCGCTGACCGTCGCATGCAATGGGTAGACCGGCGAAGTTGGTCGAGCGCCCGTCCTGGTTGAGGTAGATGAGGGACTCGAGGATCTCGTACCCGTCGAGACGGCAGCGGGTCACCACGCGGATGTCGGCTGCCATGCCGCCCTCGACGAGCCGTCCGAACGGCCAGGCCCGGATCACCATCGGCTCGGGCGGGGCAGCCCCGACCGGTGCCCCGACCGGTGCGGCAAGCGGCGCCAGCGAGGCGACGGCGGCAAGTCCGATCGCCCTGATGAGGAATCGTCGCATCATGCGTCGATGATCCGTCCGTGGCGAGCGATGGTCAAGGGGCGCTCAGATCCTGCCCTCCCGAGCCATCCGCCAGTAGTGGCGACCGAGCGGCGTGAGTCGGCACGACGCCGATTGCATGGCTGCGAAGTAGAGGTGCTCGACGCCGACGGGCTCGACGAGCCGGGCGCCGCGGCACCGTTGCAGCAACAGGAAGTCCTGCTCATGGGCGGCATCGCC
>JACCUL010000190.1 GCA_013811855.1 Acidimicrobiia bacterium | reverse complement strand
CTGGATGGCGGTGGCCCCGCCCGCCGCGGCGCGGACCTCGGCGTAGCGCAACGCCGCCGCCGCGGCGGCGAGGCCCATCGCCTGGGCCGGGTTGGAGATGTCCCGCCCGTAGGTCGCCGCGCTCGGCCACTGGTGACGGCTGCCGTACGGCACATCACGCGGCGCCGACCAGAGCGGGAGGAAGTTGTAGGCCAGGTGGTTGTGCAGGTCGATCAGGCCCGGCGTGATCACGCCGTCCGTCCACACGCGCCGGGCCCGCGAGAACCCGGCCGGCGCGGCGCGCCGGCTCGGGGCGACGCTGTCGATCAACCCGTCGTCGCCGATGTAGACGGCGCCACCGGTGACGACGGGGTCGGCTTCGTCGTAGGTGACGACGGTGCCGGTCAGGACGAGGGCCATCTCACACCGCCTGGGCCAAGTCGCGTCGCTCCTCGGCCGAGCCGGCGTCGCCAAAGAACACGGCGCCGAACGCGGCCAGCTCGACGGCGTCGTCGAAGCGCCGGCGCACGGCCCGTCGGGCGTCGAGCACGGCGACACCGGCGTCGACCTGACGGAACAGGGTCTCGTAGAAGGTGCCGGCGAACTCGGCCGCGGCGGCGTCACCGATCGGCCAGAAGTGCCCGACATAGGCCGAGCAGCCGGCGGCCAGGAACGCCGCGGGCAGCCCGTTGACTTTGCCTCCCGGCGCCACGAGAGCCCGACCGTGCACCACCCTGGCCGACTGGCAGGCGCTGTCGAACACCAGGTAGGGCGGGCTCGTCCACGCCAGGCGCCGTACGGCGCTCGCCGTCAGCGGCCCGTCGGCCAGGAGCAGCGCGCTGTCGTGGGGTCGGCCACGGTCGAAGCGGGCGTGGCCGGCGAAGTGGATGATGTCGTGGGCCGCGCCGGCGACGGCATCGCGGAAGCCGGCTCGCGTGGCCGACCGCCCTTCCAACACGTCGAGCACGACCGGCACGCCGGCGCGACCATCCGCGAGGTCGCGCAGCACGGCCAGCTCCGCCTCGGTGGCGGCCAGGTCGTCGCTCGGGTTGACCACGGCGAGGATGCGCACCGTCGGGTCGTCCGTGGTCGGGTCACGAGGGGCGGCCGGATCGGTCGCCGTCGTCACGATGCGTCCGAACGGGACGTCGAGCGCCAGCTCGCCGTCGGCGGCGCGCATCGCCTCCCACGGCAGACCGAGCACGCTCTCGTCGACGTCGAGCAGGACGGCCGTCGGCTGGCGCGACGCGAGCACGGCGCCACCGCGGCGGCCGAGGAACGTGCGGTGCAGCAGCCGGCCGAGCTGTTCGGTCCGCTGGCGGGCCGTCGACGGCGTCAGGCCGAGCCCGACCGACCAGGCGTGCAGCTCGGCGACGAGCCGCAGCAGGGTGGCCTCGATCTCCGGGGTGACGCGCACCTCCTGTCGGAAGCGGATCCCCGTGCCCTCCTCGTGGATGGTGACGGCGAAGCAGCTGGCGTCGAGCGGCGCGATGGCGATCTGGACGACGTGCGGCAGCACCTTGCCACCCCCGCCCGAGCGGGTGCTGTACGCGCCGAGGATCACGGCCGGTCGCTCACGTGAAGATCTGCCGGCGCTTGTAGGAGACCCGACCCTCCAGTTGCGGCTCCTGGTCGTAGAGCTGCTCGCGCAGCCTGGGCACCAGCGCGTTGTTCAGCGCCCGGTACGAGATGCGGTACTTGCGGTCGGCGATGATCCCGAGCGCGTGGTGGGTCATCGCGCCGTGGAACTTCCGGCCGAACTGGGCGTCGTAGGAGTACTGGTCGGAGCGACACCCGCTCAGCAGCAGCTCGCGCATGCCCGACTCGGGGTGCAGATCGGCCCCGCGGGGTCGGGCCCGGCGGCGCACGTCGTTGATGTCCCGCAGCCCGAGCAGGCGGGGATTGCAGAACCGGGCCCGGCGGTGGTCGGGGGTCAGCGCCGGCTCGAACGGCGCCCGCGTCGCCGACCCCGAGTGGCAGGAATCGGAGACCACCGTGAACCGCACGCCGCGGGGGATGTCGGCGAACAACTCGCGCAGCTCGTCGTCGATGATCAGGTTGTCGTCGCAGTCGTACGGGCACAGCGCCTCGTCGTACAGCGACTCGTCGCCGTCGACGTCGGCCCGGTACGTACCGTGCGAGGAGTTGGTGAACACGAGCACGTCACCGCTGGCGGCGCCGGCCAAGAGGTCCCGCAGGCCGCCCATGATCTTGGCCTTGGTGGCCTTGGCGTCGAGCAGCAGCGTCACGTCGCTCGACGCAAAGTCGTAGTGGTCCTTCAGCAGCGCGGCCCACGCCTTGGCGTCGTTGACGCACCCCTTCAGCTCGAGCTCCGCACGGGGGTACTCGTTGATCCCGACGCACAGCGCCCGCTTGGCCATCTCTCGTGCTCCCTCCTGGTGCGGTTCCGTCCGCCCGGGCGCCGCCGGCGATCCGTGACGAGCCGGTGACGCGGCTGATGGAGAGTCCGAGCATGGTCTCGACCCCTTCCGACGGTCAGCGTGCCATCGGCGCGTCACCGCTCCGTCACGACGTCCTGCGGGACATCATCGACTTCGGGCTGACCGTCGAGGATCTCGGCCCGCGTCGCCACGGGCGGGCCGCCACGGTGCGACCGCGCCGGTTCCTCGGTATCGACTGGCCGAGCGGGCGCGATCCCCGCCCGACCGAGTTGGAGGTCGAGCCCGAGCCGTCCGATCCGCTGCCCAAAGCGGACGTCGTGATCATCACGTGGACCGTCGCCGAACTGCGGGCGCTGGCCGACGTGTTGACACCCGGCGTCGACAGCGCGTCTCGCTGGTATCGCTACGACCGCAACTTCGAGTCGTTCCTGCCCTCGATCCGGCCCGGCGCACCCGCCCGCAACGCCCAGCGTCTCGCCAGCTACTACCCGACGCGCATCGGTTCGCGCAAGGTGCTGTGCGTCAAGTCCGAGCTGCACCTGAACCAGGACGGGGTGCGCACCGGCGACGGCACGGCGACGCTGCCGGTGGCCGAGCTGATCCGCCAGATCGTCGGGGAGGCCAAGCCCAAGCTGGTCATCACCACGGGGACGTGCGGGGCGACGTTCCGGGAGCACGGGCTCGGCGACGTGGCGATCACGCGGGGGGCCACGTTCCTCCTGACCGAGGAGTTCGCCAACGAGCCGTACGCCGACACGGCGTATCGCTCCGACACCACGATCCCGCGCCGTCGGCTCACGTCGGCCCGCAAGATGATGGCCGGGTTCGCCGGCGAGCTGACCGAGCCCGACTTCGTGCCGCCGTCGGTCGACTACCCGTGGGAGGGTCCGCCGCTGACGGGGCTGCACCACGAGCCGCACATGCGCATCGACGGCGACGACTTCGACGCCTTCCACCCGATCCTGTCGACCGACTCGTTCATCTTCGGGACCACCGGCAACGGCTTGGAGGAGCTCGGGTGCGGCGTGGAGATGGGTGATGCCGTCGTCGGGATGGTCGCCGACGAGCTCGGTTCGGCGGCGCCGGGCTGGCTCGTCGTGCGCAACTTCTCCAACCCGGCGATCAACGCCGCGCTGCCGCTGACGCCGGTCAACATGCAGACCTTCTGGTCGCACTGGTACTACGTGACGTACGGCTACTGGACCAGCGTCAACGGCGCCCTCGCCTCGTGGGCGATGGTCTGAAGACCGAACTGCTCGTTGCAACCGGCCGGAAACGGTCGATCGCAACGAGCAGTTCGGTCCTCAGCGTGACACCCTCCCGTCAGGATGGTCGGCATGGTCATCTCGTGTGACGAATGTGCCCGCCAGCACACATCGCAGTGCGCCGACTGCGTTGTCACTCACCTCCTCGGCGCCGACGATCACGGGGTCGAGCTGGACCGTGGCGCCGAGCAGACGGTCCGCCTGTTCGTCCGGGCCGGCCTGCTGCCGGGCCTGCGTCACGCC
>JACCUL010000177.1 GCA_013811855.1 Acidimicrobiia bacterium | reverse complement strand
CCAATCTCGTCGCCGTCACCGGCAACGCCGGGCTGGTCGAAGCGCTGAATCGCGCCGGAGTGTGGCTCGGCGTGGTGTGGACGGTCGTCCTGGCCGTGCTTGCGGGCTGGCGGCTGGCCAGGTCGACGCCGGCCGCGCGACACGTCAGGCTGCCCGTCCTGGTCCCGGCGGTCGCCTACCTGGGCGCGGGCGCGGCGACGTACGTCCACGCCCTCGACCGCGGCTTCCTGTCCAACGACGAGCTCGACCACGACCTCTGGCTCGTACAGGCCGGCGCACTGATGTTGGTTGCCCTCGGCCTGGTCGCGGACTGGGTCAGGGCACGCCGCGCCCGCGCCGCCGTCGCTCGGATGGTTGTGGAGCTCGCCGAGGCACCACCGCCCGGCGGACTCCGCGACGCACTCGCCGGCGCCCTCGGCGATCCCGAGCTCGAGGTCGCCTATCCGGTCATCGACGGGCGCTACGTCGATTCCCGTGGGCTGCCGATCTCGGCCGAGGAAACCGCCGGCCGGGCCACGACGGCCCTCGTGAGCGACGACGAGACCATCGCCGTGGTCATCCACCGCAGCGACCTTCTCGGCGATCGCCGCCTCGTCGAGGAGGCCGTGTCAGCTGCTCGGCTGGCGTTCGAGAACGAGCGCCTGCACGCCGAGGCCGGCGCCCAGCTGGCCGAGCTACGCAACTCACAAGAGCGGCTCGTGGCCACATCGGACGCCGAGCGCCGACGACTCGAGCGCGACCTCCACGACGGCGCCCAGCAACGGCTCGTCGGGCTGACGCTCGCAACCCGCCTGATGCGCACCCAACTCGAGCGGGAAGGAAGCACGAACCCGGCCATGTGGGTCGCCGCCGCCGGGGCCGAGCTGCGCCAGGCAGTCGACGATGTGCGCAAACTGGCAACAGGACTGCACCCAGCAGTACTCACCGACTACGGACTCGCCGCCGCCGTCAGGGCGCTGGCCGAAACGGGAACGGCGCCGGTGCGACTCGTGAAAGCGACCGACGAGCGGTTCTCGTCGGCGGCCGAAACCACCGCCTTTCTCGTCGTCGCCGAAGCCGCCAAGATTGGCCCCGTGTCGGTCACCATCGCCCACCGCGACACCAACCTCGTCGTCGACGTCGACGCCGTTGGTGCGCCGCCGCGTCTCGTCGACCTCGAGGCTCGCGTCGGTGTGTTGGGCGGGACGATAACCATCGAGTCGACGGCTGCAGGAATCCGGATCCTGGCGGTGATCCCGTGCGCGTAGTCGTCGCCGATGACTCGATGCTCGTACGCGAAGGGCTGGCACGGCTACTGGCCGAAGCCGGCTGCGAGATCGTCGGAACAGCCAGCGACGCCGCCGAGCTGCTACGCCACGTCGCGGCCGCCGATCCCGACGTCGCCATCGTCGACATCAAAATGCCACCGACCTTCACCGACGAAGGCATCGCCGCCGCGGGCGAAATCCGCCGCCGCCATCCCGACGTCGGTGTCCTCGTGCTCTCCCACCACCTCGAGTCCGAGTACGCGATGCGCCTGCTCACCGAGGTACCCGAACGCGCCGGCTACCTGCTCAAGGACCGTCTCGTCGACGTCGCCGTGCTCGTCGACGCGCTCCGGCGCATCGTCGAAGGCGAATGCGTCGTCGATCCGACAATCGTTTCCCGGCTCGTTCATCGGCCACGCGATCTGTCGCCGCTCGATCAGCTGTCCGAGCGCGAGCGCGAGGTGCTCGGGTTGATCGCCGAAGGTCGATCCAACCAGGCGATCTCACAGCGGCTGTTCGTCAGCCACAAGACCGTCGAGGCGCATGTCCGCCAGATTCTCCTCAAGCTCGGCCTTGTGGAGTCACCCGACGACCACCGCCGCGTCCTCGCCGTGCTGACCCACCTGCGCGCCAATTAGTAGCCGCCACCGACCACGGCGTTGCGACGACTGCGTCGTCGATGGGCTTGGGGCCAACGAGCTCGCGCTCGACATCGCGACGCAGGCGATGCCCGGAACCGGAGGTGGCTCCCCCCTTACCCC
>JACCUL010000169.1 GCA_013811855.1 Acidimicrobiia bacterium | reverse complement strand
GGCGATGGCGGCCCCGATGCCCCGCCCGGCGCCGGTGACGATGGCCGTGCGCCCGTCCAGCGCGCCCATGCGCTCAGTCGGCCTCGGTGATGGTCACCGAGTTGATCACGACATCCGTGTCCGGCTTGTCGGACCGGTCGGTCGACACGGACTGCATCGCGTCGAGCACGTCGAGTCCCTTCACGACCTGACCGAACAGGCTGTAGAGCGGCGGCAGGTTGACGCCGTCGCGACCCGAGATCATGAAGAACTGGCTGCCGTTCGTGTTCGGGCCGGAGTTGGCCATCGCCACCGAGCCGATCTCGTACTGGCCCTGCTTCGGCAGCTCGTCGGTGAAGCGGTAGCCGGGCCCGCCGCGGCCGGTCCCGGTCGGATCCCCGCCCTGGCACATGAAGCCCTTGATGATGCGGTGGAAGACGACGCCGTCGTAGTAGTGGTTGAGTGCCAGGTACACGAAGTTGTTGACCGTCTTTGGCGCCCGGACGGCGTCGAGGGCAAAAACGATCTGTCCGAGCGACGTGTCGAGCGTGGCCGTGTAGCGCTTGTCGGGGTCGATGCCCATCGGCGGCGCGGCGGAGAACTGCTGGCGCGGCGGCGCCGATCCGTCCATCGGGGGGAACTCGTCAGCCATGGCGGCGCACCCTACCGGCGCCCGCGACCGCGGCTAGTTCCGCGCGTTGTAGTCGGCGATGAGCGCGTTGGACTGCGCCGCGGCCCCGGCCAGCGACGAGGCGACGTCGGCCCCGTCGAAGATCGCCGCCACCGCCCCAGCCGTGACACCACGGACCTCGCGCAGGGGGCCGATGACGGGGCCGACGGCGGCGAGATCGTCGGCGGCGGCCGTCAACTGGTCGTAGGCGACCTTGAAGCGGGGGTCGTCACGATACGTGCTGGCGAGCGGTTCGAGCTCCAGTGCGTCCTGACGCACGGGCACGTACCCGGTGCCGGCGGCCCACGTCGCCTGGGTCTCGGCGCCGACGAGGAACTGGATGTAGTCCCACGCCGCGGCGGCCTCGGCATCGCCCTTGTCGGCGACCACGTACAGCGAGGCGCCGCCGACGAGCGCCGAGGGGGTGCCGCCCGGTCCGGGCATCGGCCCGACGCCCACGTCGGCGCTCGTCAGGCCCGGGATCAGGCCACCGTCGAGCGCCGAGATGATGGTGCCGAGCGCGGCGGACGTGGCGATGGTCATCGCCGCCGGCGACTGCTGGTCGGCCAGCTTGAGCAGCGCGTCCTGCCCGCTGGCGTTGTCGCCCACCGTCACGGCGATGCCGTCCGTGATCATCGACTGCACCCGGGTCATCAGCTCCACGCCCACCGCGCCGTCGTACAGCACGCGCGTCGCCGGAGCGAGCCGTCCGTTGCCGTTGTCGGCGTACAGCTCACCGGCCTTGGCGAACCACTGCTCGATGAACCACCCGCCCCCGGAGTCGACGCCGGAGTCGAACGCCATGCCGACCCCTGCCGCACCCGAATCGACGATCGCCTGGGAGTACGACCTCACGTCTTCGATCGACAGTGGCGGGTCGTCGACGTCCACCCCGGCCGCGACGAAGGCCTTGCGGTTGAAGTACAGGACGGGGACGCTGACGTTGAACGGCATCGACCACTGCACGCCGTTCGTCTGATAGGCGAGCAGCGTGCGGGGCAGGAACGCCGAGGTGTCGAAACCGCTGGCCTGGACGCAGGCGCCGACCGGGATCACCGACTCGGTGTCGGCGATCTGCTGGACCATGTACTCGGGGAACATCACGAGCTCCGGCCGGCTCTCCTGCCGGCTCTGCACGTACTTGTCGATGGTCTGGTTGTAGCCACCCTGGTTCTCGAGCCGCACCCGCACCCGGTCCTGGCTGCGGTTGTACTGCTGCGTCAGGTCGGTGAGCACCGTCTCCAGCTGCGCGCCGAGCCCGTGCCAGAACGTGATCTCGACCGGGCCGGAGGCGTCGTCGAGGGCATCGACCGGGCACGGCGCCAGCGTGTCGAGCGGCGTGGTGGTCGTCGTGGCGACGGTCGGCGGGACGGTCGGCGCCAGCGTCTCGCCCGGCGCTGCGGTCACTGGCGGGCCGGCCACGGTCGTCGTGGTGGCGACGGTCGGGAGCGGTTCGTTCCCGGCCTGGAGGATCGACTGGCCCGAACCGCACGCCGCGACGACGACACCGAGCACGCCGAGCACGCCGACACCCACGCCGCGGCTCACTGGTGCACCACTCCATCGACTGACTGGTTTGGCGCATTCGTGACCGGGGGCACCAGTGACCCGCCTCGCCGCGGCGCGGCGAAGACGAAAGAACCGTGATGCTTGAGCTCGCTTCGCTCGCTCATCCCTTCACCGCCCCGGAGGTGAGGCCGCGGATCAGCGAGCGCTGGAAGATCAGCAGCACGACGACGATCGGGATGGCGGCAATGATCGTGCCCGCCATCACCAGGTTCGGCTCGTCGAGGCGGGCCTCGCTGATCTGCTTCAGCCCGCTCTGCACCGTGTACATGTCCGACTCGGTCGTGACGAGGTTCGGCCACAGGTACTGGTTCCACGCCGACAGGAAGCTGAGCATCGCCATCGCCCCCAGCGTCGGACGCACGAGCGGCACGGCGACGTGGCGCAGGAAGCCGAGGTGGCCGACGCCGTCGATGGCCGCCGCGTCGCGCAGGTCGCGGGGCAGCGTCAGGAACACCTGGCGCAGCAGGAACGTCCCGAACGCGGTGGCCAGGAACGGCACCGTGAGGCCCTGGTACGAGTTGATCCAGCCGAGCGAGTCGACCGTCCGGCGGTTGACCACGAGCGTGGCCTCGAGCGGTACCAGCAACGTCGCCAGGAACACGCCGAACATGATCGTGCGGCCCGGGAAGTCGAGGATGGCGAAGGCGTACGCCGACAGGACCGACGTCAGCAGTTGGGCCGCCGTGATCACGACGGCGACGACGCCGGAGTTGAGGAGGTACCGCCCGAGGTTGCCCTCGTCCCACGCTTTGGCGAGGATACGCAGCGTGAAGCCGTCGGGCACGAGCGGGTTGTTGAGGACCTGGTTGCCCTCCTTGAGCGCGGCGACGACGGTGGTGTAGACGGGGAACAGCACGAGCGCGGCCACGAGCACGAGCAGGCCGTACCGGCCGACGGCCCGCCAGCCGATCGGGGTGTCGTAGGTGGTCGTGCCGTCACCCGGCATCGACCGGCTCCCACGGGTCACGCATAGTGGATCCGCCGTCCGATGGCGCCGAGCTGCACGATCGACACCACCAGCAACACGGCGAACAGCAACACCGCGGTGGCCGCCTGCAGCCCGTCGTTGTTGTTGATGACCGAGTCGCCGCCGTACGTCAGGTACGTCAACGTCGTCGTCGAGTCCTGCGGCCGCGGGCCACCATCGGTCAGCAGGTCCATCTCGCCGTACGCCTGGAAGGCCCGGCTGGTGAGGGCGATCATCACGAACAGCAATGTCGGGCCGAGCAGCGGCAGCGTCACGTCCCAGAAGCGACGGACCCCGCCGGCGCCGTCGACGACCGCGGCCTCGTGGAGGTCGCGCGGGATGCCCTGGAGGCCGGCGGTGACGAGGATGAACGTGAAGCCCAGGTTGGCCCAGATCGACGAGGCGGCGACGGCGCCGAGCGCGGTGCCCGGGTCGCGCACGAGCCCAGGCTGCTTGACGACCGGGAAGAGTTCTTCGATGAACCCGACGTTGGCGAGCACGCCGACGTCCGGCTGGAGCAGGAACAGCCACATCAGGCTGGCCACGGCGACCGACGTGGCGACGGTCGATGAGAAGACGGCCCGGAAGACGCCGATGCCGCGCAGGTACTTGTCGGCGAGCATGGCCAGGCCGACGCCGAGCGCCAGCCCGATCGGGACCGTGAGCACCACGAACTTGACCGTGACGCCGAGCGCGTGGAGGAACTCGTCGCTGCGGGCGACGTCGACGTACTGGTCCCAGCCGTTGGACCGGCAGTTGTCGCCCTGGCTGTCGCAGCGCTGGTGACCGAGCCAGATGGCCTGACCGAGCGGGTACAGGACGAAGACGGAGAGGATCACCAGCGACGGGGTCAGCATCCACACGGCCGTCGGCAGGTCCCGCCACCTCGACCGCGTCCGCTTGGCCACGACGGCGACGTTAGGTGATCGACCCGGGACGAGCCGGTGCGCCCGCGTACCATCGCCGCGATGAAGCCAGCTCGGGTCGCCGCCATCGCCGCTGGTGGACTCGGCGTCGGCGCGCTCGCGGCCGCCGGGGCCCGCAAGTTGGGATCGACGGTGTCGTGGCGTGCCCGCAGGATGTGGGGCATGACGGCGCGCGGCGGGGCCCGCTACGCCGGGGCCAAGGCCCGGCGGCTGGTGACGCCGGCCGAGCGGCGGGCCGAGCTCGACGTCCGGTTCGCCATCCGC
>JACCUL010000147.1 GCA_013811855.1 Acidimicrobiia bacterium | reverse complement strand
GTTGCGCTCGTGCCGTCGGTGGTGCCGCGGTCGAATCTGGGAACCACCCCACGTTCTCTCGTCCTCGGTGACGGAGGCTGCGATGAACCGACTGATGGCCGAGCGGACGTTGGGCGGCGGCGACGTACGGGGCCGCCATGATGGCCGGTCGTGGCTGTGCGTCGAGTCGCCGCGCGACGTCACGGTGGCCGCACAGGGGCTCTCATCCGGGGGATCGTGGCCTGTGCGTTCGCCAACTTCTACGCCCTCGTCGCCGATCCGCGCGAGGAGGTCGTGCGTCACGTGAACGCGGTGAAGGGCCGACCGCTCGATCAGGTCGGCAGCATCACCACGACGACCGATCGGATCGCAGCCTGTTTCGACTGGTCACGGCTCCGTTCGCAACGCCAGGCGGCGCATGTGCGCGCCCTCATCGATGCCTTCCTCGACGTCGGTCCACTCGGGTTCCGCGGTCCGGCGGCCGACCGCGTGCCCGACCATCTCACCCAACTCGACGGCGGAGTTCGGACCACTCAGGTCATCGCCCCGGGCCGGGACTGCCCATCGAACGCATTCTTCGGGGCCGCCCGCATTCATGCCGGCGTCGAGCTCCTGTACATCACGTCGGCGAACCGCTCCCGGCACGTGACCGGCGCCGTCGAGGAGCCCGCGCATTGGACGGCCACCGGCATCGCCGCCGACTTCGATCACGTCGAACTCGATGACGATCCTCGCCCATCGCGACGAACAGGCGGCCCGGTCCCGCTACCCGTTGTTCGCGTTGACGTCGGTGACGCTGGTCTCGTTCCACGACATCGCCGTCACCGGACACGGACGGCCGACCGTGACGATCGATCGGCACGGATCGCTCCATGTCGACGAGGTCCGCAGGATCGCCCACCTGGTCGGGTTCGACGTCGAGATCGGCGTGAATGCCCGGCGCCGCCTCGAGCCCCGCCGGTACAGCGACGCGGCCTGATCCGAACCGCCGAGCGCCACGGTCGGACACCGCGACGCGCCGGTCGATCAGACGTCGAGCGGCGCGCGCAGCCAGGCGATCATCTGGCGGACGATCTCGTAAGCCGCCATGCGCGCCTCCGTCGTGTCGGTCTGCTCGGCTTCGCACAACGTCGCCCACATCCTTTCGATGACCGACGGGCCGGCGCGCAGCAGCGACTCAGATCCGGCCGAGGCCCATCTCACGAGGACGTATCGCGCGAGAGCCCCGATCGGGATCCCCGTCGTCGCACTGAGTGGACCGAGCGTCTCGAGCGGATCGAGCATCGTGTACAGCGCTACATCAGCCTTGAAGTTCGCGTCAGGATCGTCGTCCGACCACGGACCCGCCCACTTGACGAGCGGGATCGAAGGTTCCGTCATCGACTCATGTTCGCACTCGGACGGTCGAGTGCACGCTCCGTCCCCCCGTCGACCGCACACGACGACGGGGGCGGCGCCAAGTGGCCAACAATGCAGCTACCAACTCGTGCTAACTGACGTTGCGCTATGGGCTCGTCTGTCCCGATGAGCCGAGATGCCGCAGGGTTTGCGGTCACACGTGGATGGTCGAGAATCGACGATGTGGTTTACCCGAAAGCGGACGGCGAGCTGGGAGCGGGGATCAGCCCCGTCTTGGACGCGGTCCTGATGACTGGTACGGATCCGCGAGGACTTCGTGAGCGGACGTGGAGATGGCCGACGGCGCGAGAAGCCGATCGCCGGGTTCGCTCGAGTCCTGAGTAGTCGGCTTGCTGCGACGACCTCATCAAGATCGACGGGGGTGGCGCGGCTTGACCCGTAGGGCCAAGCGGGGTCGTTCCGAGAGCTAGAGCTCGCCAATGGAGCCCACCGCGGTCAAGGGGTTCAGACCGAACGCCGGCAGGCAGGCGCTACTCGTCGTCGTCGGTGAAGGCGCTCAGAATGGCGGTGAGGTCCTGGGCGTCGGCGAGAAGTCGCACGACGTCGATGTGGTCGCGGTAGTCGAAGTAGAACCAGCCGCACGGGAACCCGGCGATCCGCCGAACTGTCAACCCGGGGATGTCGCAGAGCTCACCGACTCTGGGTGAGCCGGTGCCAGGCATCCGCTCGACGGCGTGGAGCGCATCGATCGCCGCGTCGAAGAAGCGCTCCGCCACATCGTCGCCGGCGTTCAGGCGGTAGTGACGGGTTCGCTCGACGAGATCGGCTTCCGCCAGCGGGCGAAGCCGGGCCGGGCTCACGAGTCGGGGTTCAGAGCCTGCTCACGCAGCTGCGCGACCCTGCGCTTCGTAAGGGGCTGCGCCGGACCCGACTCGAAACCGTCGGTGACCAGCTCTCGGAGTCGCCGAGCGGCTTGGTGCTGTTGGTCGCGTCGGATCAGGTCGCGCAGGTACTCACTCGTGTTGCCGAACTCGCCCGATCGAACACGGGCATCGATGTAGTCGCGCAGCGACTCCGGAAGGGCAAAGCTCATCGTGTTCCGACTCACCCAACCATCATCTCGTTGTTATCAACGGTTGTCAACAAGTCTGCACGTTTCATCCGCCGTTGGACGCTCGGCATCGCCAAGCAAGCTCCCCGTACCGGCGTGCTCACGGCATCGGCATCCGAGTAACGCGTCTGAATGTCCCGCCGGCGACCATTCGAGAACGCCTGATGCGCTCCGCGGTGGATCTCTGCCGACCCGTACAGGCCGCAAGCGATGGCGCTACGCCGTGAGCGGCTCGCCGTTCACCGTCACGTCAACCCGGTTCGGGTAGAACGAGACATATCCGACCAGCTCGGCCACGGCGGCGATCGGCAACTCGTATTCCCACGCGATGCCATCGTGGGCCACATCGCCGATGTCAGCCGACCAGTACGACGCCTCGCCCTTGAACGGGCACGTCGTGTGGAAGGACGTCGCGCGTAGGAGGTCCATGCGGACGTCTTCCTTGGGCAGGTAGTAGCGCGCTGGCAGACCGGTCTCGTCGAGTCGCAACGCTCGATCTGTCGTGGCCATCGGCTCATCGTCGAGACGGATCTCGACGTGGGCGTCGCTCGGCGTGATCGTGACGGTGTGACCTGCACTCATGCGACGTGCAACGACGACACCTCGCCGGCCATTCCGTCGCGGACGCCCACAACTCCCTCACGGAGCGAAGAAGGTGCTCGATCGCATTGGCGGTGTGAGCGCGGCTGACACCAACTGCTCGCGACCCGGCTCGGCGACTGGTACGTGAACGTCCTGTT
>JACCUL010000144.1 GCA_013811855.1 Acidimicrobiia bacterium | reverse complement strand
CGCCAGGGCCAAGGCCGAGGCGCTGGCGGCGGCCGAAGGTGCCGCGGTCGGTGTGGTGGTGACCATCGTCGAGGGCGCCGGCATGGACATCCCGATGCCCAGGGCCCGCGGGGAGATGCGGGCCATGACCATGCCCGTCGAGGTCGGCACCCAGTCCCTGACCATGCGGGTGACCGCCACCTACGAGCTCACAGGACGGTTCTGAGTCCGAGAACCCGCGCTTTTTGCTGGGTTTCGCGGGTTAGAACCGGGCCGCAGCGAGATCCTCGACGCCGGCGGTGACGGCCGGGAGCAGGCCGGCGGCCTGGGGCAGGAGCTGGGTGGCGTAGAAGCGGGCGGTCACGGTTTTCTGGGCGAGGAATTCGTCCGTGAACGTGGCTTCGCCCTGGATCGCCGATGCGGCGAGGGCCGAGCGGGCGAGCATCCAGCCGCCGGCGACGACGCCGGCCATGCGCAGGTACGGCGTGGCGCCGGCGAGCACGTCGTCGTGGCGACCGTCGGCCGAGGCCTGGCGCAGCCACGTCGTCGCTTGGCGCAGCGCGTGCTGAGCACCGTCGAGCGCGATGCCGATCACGTTCAGGTCGTCGCCGGCGCCGATGGCCTCGGCGGCCGTGGCGGCGATGGCATCGAGGAGCTCGGTCACCGCGGCGCCGTCGCGCAGACCGAGCTTGCGGCCGACGAGGTCGATGGCCTGGATCCCGTTCGTGCCCTCGTAGATCGGGGCGATGCGGATGTCCCGATAGTGCTGGGCCACGCCGGTCTCCTCGACGTAGCCCATCCCACCGTGCACCTGCACGGCGATCGACGTCAGCTCGACACCGAGATCGGTGCCCCACCCCTTGGAGATCGGCGTCAACAGGTCGGCCAGCTCTTGGCGGGCCTCCCGGACCGACGCATCGGGATGGCGGGCCGCCAGGTCCATGCACTCGGCGGTGAGGTAGGCGACGCACCGCAGCGCCTCGATCTGCGCCCGCATCGTCAGCAGCATCCGGCGCACGTCCGGGTGGTCGACGATCGCCGAGCCGGCCGACGCCCCCGGCGCCTGGCCCTGGCGTCGCTCGGCGGCGTACGCCACCGCCTGCTGGTACGCCCGCTCGCCCAGCGAGAGGCCCTCCAGCCCGACCGACAACCGGGCCGTGTTCATCATCTTGAACATGTACCGCATGCCCTGGTTGGCCTCGCCGACGAGGAAGCCGGTGGCCCCGTCGTAGGCCATCACGCAGGTCGGGCTGGCGTTGATCCCCATCTTTTCCTCGATGGACACGCACTCGACGGCGTTGCGCGGGCCGAGCGACCCGTCGGCGGCGACGAGCACCTTCGGCACGATGAAGCACGAGATGCCCTTGGTCCCCGGCGGCGCATCGGGCACGCGGGCGAGCACGAGGTGGACGATGTTGTCGGCGAGATCGTGCTCGCCGTAGGTAATGAAGATCTTCTGGCCGGTGACGCGCCACGAGCCGTCGTCGGCGGGCACGGCCCTGGTCGTGAGCGCACCGACGTCGGAGCCGGCCTGCGGTTCGGTCAGGTTCATCGTGCCGGTCCACTCGCCCGTGACCATCTTCGACAGGTACGTCTCGCGCTGCTCCTCGCTGCCGTAGTGCAGCAGCATGTCGATGGCGCCCTGGGTCAGGAGCGGGCACAGCGAGAACGCCATGTTGGCCGCCGTCATGACCTCCTGCATGGCGACGGCGACGACCCACGGGAAGCCGCCACCTCCGTACTCGGGTGGGAACGGCACGGCCGGCCAGCCGGCGTCGACGTAGCGCTGGTACGCCTTGGCGAACCCTTCCGGCGTGGTGACCGAGCCGTCGTCGTTGCGCCGACTGTGCTGCACGTCGCCGACGCGGTTGAGCGGCGCCAGCTGCTCGGCGAAGAACCGGCCGGCCTCCTCGAGGATCCCGATCACGGTCGCCGGATCGGCGTGTTCGAAGCCCGCCAACGCGGCCAGCGCGCCGATGTCGACGACGTGCTCCAGCACGAAGCGCATGTCCGTCAACGGGGCGGCGTAGCCGGTCACGGTCACATCATCTCTCAGCTTGCGAGCGCCGGCGAGCGGCTCGGCCCGGCCCTGCGTGGACGGTGGAGGAGAACATTGGTGCATCATCCTCGGATGCGAGCGACCGAGCGCCAGCGAGGGGGCGGCCAGACGCGGCGTAGGCGGCAGTGGCGTGGCCGGGGAACGCAATGAACGGCGACGTCCCGCTGCACGGCTGGTCGGAGGGCCACGCCCGCCTCGCCGGCGCCCTCGCCGAGCGCATCGCCGCCCACCTCCGCTCGATCCCGCTCGGGCGGACGCCGACGGTCGACGACGTGGCCGGCCTGGCCGCGATCACGGTGGACGGGCTCGGGGTGGACGCCGCGCTCGCCCTCGTCGACGAGGAGCTCCTGCCGAACAACGTGGGCCTGGACCACCCACGCTTCCTGGCCTACATCCCCGCCGCCCCCGCGACGACGGCGGCACTGTTCGACGCCGTCGTCGGCGCGTGGTCGTTCTCGGGCGAGAGCTGGCAGGAGGCCGGCGGCGCGGTGGCGGCCGAGGAAGCCGCACTGTCCTGGCTGCTCACCCTGACCGGGATGCCGGCGGGCTCGGGCGGATGCTTCGTCTCGGGCGGCTCGATCGCCAACGTGGCCGGGCTGGCTGTCGCTCGTGACGCCTGGCGGCAGCGGCACGGCTCGGCGGCGCCGATGGCCGTCGCCACCGCGCCGTCGGCCCACTCGTCGTTGCACATGGCGGCGCGACTGCTCGATCTCCGCGTGGTCGAGGTCCCCGGCGACGACCGGGGCCGGCTGACGGGTGCGGCGCTGCGCGAGGTGCTCGACGACGACGACACCATCGGAGCCGTCGCCGCCACCGCCGGCGCGACGAACACGGGCGTCGTCGACGACCTGGCCGGCGTCGCCGACGCCTGCGCCGAGCACGACCTCTGGTTGCACGTCGATGCGGCCTACGGCGGCGGCGCGCTCGTGCTCCCCGAGCTCGCCCATCTCTTCACCGGCATCGACGGCGCCGCCTCGATCGTCATCGACCCCCACAAGTGGCTGTTCTCACCGCTCGACTGCGCGGCGATCCTCTATCGCGATCGGGAGCGGGCGGCGGGGACGCATCGCCAGGCGGCGGCGTACCTCGACGCCTTCGGCCGCGAGCACGTCAACCCCTCCGACCTGGCGCCACACCTGACACGGCGCGCCCGTGGCCTGCCGTTCTGGTTCGCGCTCGTGGTGCACGGCACGGCAACCGTCGAGCGGGCGGTGCGATCGTCGATCGAGCACGCCCGGCGAGCTGCCGACCTCGTCACCGATGCCGGGCCGCCGTTGCGGCTCGTGATGGACCCCGAGCTGTCCGTCGTGCTGTTCGAGCGTGACGGGTGGAGCCGGGCCGACTGGGATCGGTGGTCGGCGCAGGCGTTGGCCGACGGCGTCGCCTTCGTCACGCCGACCAGATGGCAGGGACGCGACGTCGGCCGGCTCGTCTTCGTCCATCCCGACACCGACATCGCCGCGGTGGCCGAGCTGATCGACCGGGCGGCCGCCGGCTGACCGGCGGCCCGGTCAGGCCGGCTGGTAGGTGTCGACGCGCACGCCGGAGGCGAACGTCGCCGATGCCGTGCGCCGCCAATGCGACTTGCGCGGCGTGTCGGAGAACGCCCGCCGGCCGGCGCCGATCGTGACCGGGAAGACCATCAGCCGCAGCTCATCGACGAGGTCGTGGTCGAGCAGCGTGTGGACGAGCGTGGCGCTGCCGCCGACGAGGATCGAACCGCCGTCACCCTGCTTGAGCGCCGTCACGCCTTCGACGACGTCGCCGTCCAGCACGGTCGTGTTGTTCCACTCGGGGTCGGTCAGCGTGCTCGACACCACGACCTTGGGCATCGAGTTCATCTTGTCGGCGAACTCGCCCCGGTAGTTCGGCCACGCGCCGGCGAAGCTCTCGTAGGTCACCCACCCGATCAGGAGCAACTCGCAGTCGAGCACCTCCTGCAGCTTCCACTGCTCCTGCTCCGGGCCGGAGTGGTCCATCACCCAGCCGCTGTGCGGATGGGTCGGTTCGCCGCCCGGCGCCTCCATCACGCCGTCCAGCGTCACGAACTCGGTCACGATCAACGTCCTCATGGTGAGTGCACCGCCCTTTCGTCTCTACGACGAACGGGCGCCGTCGATCTCGACATCCGGGTACCCGACCTCCCACAGCACGAGGCCGTAGGGCGGGGCCACCTGGCCGGCCGCCTCACGCGACCGGGCGACCAGGATGCCCCGCACGTCCCCCGGTGTCGCCTTGCCGAGCCCGACGTCGACGAGCGTGCCGACGATCGAGCGGACCATCTGATGGCAGAAGGCGTTGGCCCGGACCTCGAAGCGCAGGTGGTGCTCGACGTCGTCGACGGCCGACCACCCGGCACGGGTCACGCGGCGGACCAGCGACGGCTCCGGCTCGCCGTCGTCGACCTTGGGCCGCCGGCAGAAGGAGGCGAAGTCGTGCTCGCCGACGAGCGGATCGCACGCCGCCTGCATCGCCCACAACCGCAGCGGTTGGGGGATGAACCAGGCCCGGCCGGCCAGCAGCGGGTTCGGGTGGCCGGCGTTCCACACGTCGTAGCGGTACTGGCGCCACGAGGCCGAGAACCGGGCGTCGAAGTCGTCGGCCGCCCACTCGACGGCTCGCACAGCGATCGCCGGGGCGCACAGCTTGTTGATGCGGCGGGCCAACCCGTCGAGGTCGGTGGCGGCCGGCACGTCGCCGGACACCACCTGGCCCCATCCGTGTACGCCAGCGTCGGTTCGCCCGGCTCCGGTCAGCTCGACCGGGTGGCGGGTGACGGTCGAGACGGCGTCGGTGAGGTCACCGAGCACCGTCCGCACACCGTTGTTGGGGGCGAACCCCCGGAACGGCGCACCGTCGTACGCCACGAGCAGGCGCAGCCGCCGGGTGGCGAAGGCGTCGGACTCGGACACGGAGCCCGACCGTACCCGTCGGGGTCGCTCACCAGGAGGGGCCCTCCTCGGTCGGGCGGCCCCGGTCCTCGCCCTCGTCGATCTCCCGGCCGCGGCTCCGCGCGTCGGCGTTCTCTTCCATCCGCCGCTCCAGCTCGTCGACGTCGCTCTGGTCCGGATCGACGGCCTCAGCTTCGCTCGGCAGGTTCCGCGGCTCGCGACGCGTCTGGTTCGGCGCGTCCAGGAGGATCTTGGCGAGCAACCGCTCCTGGACGCGTTCCAGCCGATCTCCTGCGCCGTCGTTCTCCGGGGTCGTCAGCGCCAGGCAGCCGGGGTTCTCCTCGATGACCTCGACGGCATCGGCGTACGACGGCTGGGCGGCGAGCTGGTCCACCGCGGCGAGCGCGTCGCCCTGGGTCTCCAACGTGAGCACGAGGTTGACGACGACGATGCACCGCCGATCCCCGTCGGCCAGTTCGTAGGCCTGCTCGAACGCCGCACGGGCGCCCTCGAAGTCGCGCAGCCGGAACAGCGTGTCGCCCCGGTCGAACGGGGCGATCTCCGGCTCGTGCGCATCCAGCCACGACGCTCGGTCGAACCATTCGAGGGCACCCGCAGAGCGGTCCGCGTCGTCGGCTCCGGCGTCGTAGGCGTCGATGCCCCGCCCCGTCGCCCACGTCGTGAACAGCAGGCCGGCGGCCACCGCGACGACGAGCAGCGCGGGAACGGCCGACCACCTGACGAGCCGCCGGCGGCGGCGCTTCCGAGCGGCGTTCGTGGCCGTCAGATCGTCGACGGCCGGCGCAGGGAGCCGTTCGGCGTAAACCGGACGATCAATGACGGTCAAGGGTCGACCCCGTCGAGTGGGCGAGCGGGCGAGCGCCAACGCAGGAGCGGCCACGAACGGCCTGCGTCGCCGGGGAACGCAGCCATCGCCTGCGTCACGTCACGCGCCACCACGGCCGCCTCCCACAGGACAAGCGTCAGCAAGGCCAACGCGAACACCCATCCACGGTCGTCGCGCACGGGCAGCTCGGCGCCGGTCGCCTGGCGGCCGGAGGCGTCGACGGCCGTGAGCGCGGCCCGGATCCCGCCCGGTCCCTCCCTGTGCACGTAGGGCACGTCGAGCTCGTCGGCCATCGCCTCGAGCTCGCGCTCGTCGATGCGGCTGACGGCCTCCTCCCCTGTCTCCGGATCGATGATGAACGGCTGGGCCGTCCGCTCGACCCCGTCCCAGCCGCGCATCCGACCTCCCGTCGTGGACCCGTAGCCGAGCACGGCGCCGCCGTCGATGACGTCGGCGACGGCATCGAAGGTCGGTGCGTCGGGCGCGGTCACCGTCGCCTCACCGTCCGTGACGAGGAACACGATCCGGCGCCGATCCGGCTCATCATCCGTGCTCGTCGTCATCGTCTCCTGGAGGTACGCCACCGGCAGTCGCGGCGACGAACCGGTCGAGTAGGCGGTCACCTCCGGCCGCATGACGTCGACGGCGTTCACGAGCGCCGTGACATCGCTGACCAGCGGCAGCATCGTCTGCACGTCGTTGTCGAACCCGACCAGCGAGAAGCGGGCGCCGGGTAGAGCCCGGGCGATCGCCACGACATCGGCCCTGACGCCGTCGAAGCGGGGCCGCGACCCGTCGTGGTCCTCGGCGACCATCGACGCCGTCCGGTCGATCACGAAGTAGACGTCGAGGTCGCTGCCGAGGCCGCCCGCCTGCCGGGGGGCCGAGCCGGGCCGCGCCGCGACGAGCGCGAGCAGCACGACGGCGAGCGCCCGCCGCAGCCACGCCAGGCGCCGGCGCGACCGCCAACCGGCGACGGTGCAGACGACGACACCTACCGCGGCGGGCACGATCACCACGAACGCCGGAACGATCGGATGGAACCTCATCGCCGCCTCACAGCCGAGCCCTCCACGCTGCGCCGACGAGCGCCAGCAGCGCCAGGGCGGCGACGGCCAGCCACACCGCCGGGGTGGCGTACTCGACGAGCTGCGGTTCGGCGTCCAGCCGGGCGACCTCGGTCCGCTCGATGGCGCGCAGGATGCGCGCCGTCGCCGACGTGTCCTCGAGCGGGAAGAACGCGCCATCCGTGGTGCTGGCGAGGGCCCGGATCTCGGCCACGTCCGGCCGGTCAGGATCCTCGTACTCGAAGAGCGGGAAGATGGCGTACACCTGGATGGTCCGATCGGCGATGAACGTGGTCACCTCCGGCATCGACAGCAGCGTCGAGCCTTCGACCTCGTTGTCCGTCGCGACGATGATCGACCGCGATCGTTCGCCGGCTTCCTCGGGGAAGCCGAGCGCGCACGACGCGATGCCGTCGGGAACCAGCGACGACCCCTCACCCTCCAGCGTGCCGCCGAGCGTGTCGATGCCGCGCTCGGCGAACGTCTGGCGGAACCGCTCGAACTCGTCGGTGACGAAGTGGTAGTCAGTCGTCAGCGGGAAGACCGTCACCGCCGAGGCGTTGAAGATCGTCAAGCCGACTCGCTGGCCTTCGAAGCCTCCGACGAGCTCGGCGTACTGCTCGATGACGCTGCGGTTGTACTCCGCCATCGATCCCGAGACGTCGAGGCACAGCATGATGTCGCGGTTCTCGATCTCCGGTGGCACCGACTCGCTGCGCACCGGGCGGGCCGACAGCATGACCGTGGCGATGACGAGCACGCCGCTGGCGACACCCATCACCGCCGCGTTGCGGCGGTGGCGCCGGGCCAGGAGCCGGTAGCGGGACAGGCCCGTCAGGGCGTCGGTGTTGGCGACCTGGACGGCGCGACGGGAACCGCGCCGGCGGGTTCGAGACGACACCGAGCCGGCGAGGACGACGGCGACGGCCAGCCCGGCCGGGATCACCCACCCCCAATGAAAGCTCATCTCCATTCCGCCACGAGTCGGCGGGCGCTCGCCACGGCGGCCGCACCGTCGCCCGATCGCTCGGCGAACTCGTCCGGGTACATGACGGCAACGGCGGCCGGCAGCGGGCCCGGGCGTTCCTGCCGCAGCTCGGCCAACGACTTGACGTGGGCCGGGAAACCGGTGGCCTCGAAGGCGAACCGCCGCACCAGCGGGCTGAGGGCCTGGGCCACGTCGCGCCCCGGCAGGCGGCCCGCTTCATGGTCGGCGGCGACGGCGTCGATGCGGGCCAGGTACGAGCTCCGCAACGTCGCGAGGCTGCGCCCCGTGAGCTCGGTCGGGACCAGAGGCGGGGGCCGCATCGGGCGCGTTCGCCACCACACCCACGTGAACCAGGCGGCGACGACGGCGAGCAGTGCGAGCGCGACGAGGATCCACCACGCGCTGTGCTGCAGCGGCGGGTAGAGGTCGTCAGTTGGCACGGCGGGTCCGATCGAGCAACCCGAGCACGGCCGGCACGACGTCGGCCTCCCGCCCGATCGCGGCCTGGGCAACGCGCAGTTGGCCCAGCCGTGCGGTGCGGTGGTCGGCGCGGGCTCGCCGGTTGGCCGCGTAGTCGGCGAGCAGCGCGCCGTCCTCGCGCAGCGCGGCCGGCAGGTGGGTGCCGCCGACCACGTCGACGAGGTCCCGGCTGGCGAGCTCGAGGTCGGTCAGGACCGTGTCCTCGATGGTCAACCAGAGGATCTCGTGCTGGACGCGCAGCCGCCGGACGAGCTCCTCGAGCTCGGCGCTGAACGGCGCGTCGTCCGTCACGACCAGGAGGATGAGCTGGCGGTTCGTCGACCGGTGGACCGCCCGCAGCACGGCGGCGAGGTCCGACGGCGCGCCGCCCAGGTCGATGCGGGTGTGGACCCGCCTGAGGAGCAGCTCGAGGTGGACGTTCGACTCCCGCAGTGGCGCCCGGATGATCCCGCCGGCATCGCCGCCGACGAGGCCGACGAGGTCGCCGTGCTGCACGGCGATCGAACCGAGCACCCCGGCGGCCATCACGGCCAGGTCCCGCTTGGGCTCGCCGCCGGCGGCGCGGGCCGCCATCGAACGCCCGGTGTCGACGACGGCGACCAAGTGATGCTTGCGGACGGCGACGTAGCGCTTGAGGAGGATCGACCCGGTGCGGGCCGACGCCTTCCAGTCGACGTCCTTGACGTCGTCGCCGCGCACGTAGTGCCGCAGATCGTCGAACTCCATCGAGCGGCCCTTGTGGACGGACACGTGCTCGCCGGTCAGGTGGCCGCGGGCTTTGCGGCGGGCGGGCAACCCCATCTTCGTGCGCACCGACACGAGCAGGGAGGAGGGGGGCGAGCTCGAGGCGGCCGGCGTGCCGAACCGGCCCAGCCACCTCATGGGGTCGGGATGCTCCGGAACACGGCGTCCACCAGCTGCTCGGGGCGGACGCCGTCGGCGACGGCGTCGAAGTTCAACACGATGCGGTGACGCAGCACGGCGTAGCGGAGGCGGTGGACGTCGTCGGGGATGGCGTACGTCCGACCGTCGAGGACGGCGAGGGCCCGGGCGACCTGGGCGAAGCCGATCGAGGCCCGCGGGCTGGCGCCGGCGGTGACGCAGTGACCGAGCTCGCCGAGCGCCGGCGACGGCGGGCGGGTGGCGTGCACGAGGGCGACGATGTAGCGCTTCACGGCCGGGTCGACGTACACGCGGCCAACGACGTGCCGGAGGTAGCGGACGTCGTCCATGCCGACCGTGTGGTCCCGGTGCAGCCGCGTCGAGAAGACCCGCCGCTCGACGCGATCGAGGATCTCGACCTCTTCGGCCGGATGCGGGTACCCGATGACCTCCTTGACGAGGAACCGGTCGAGCTGCGCCTCGGGCAGCTCGTAGGTGCCCTCGTGTTCGATGGGGTTCTGCGTCGCCATCACGATGAACGGGTCGGGGACCTTGTAGACGACGCCGCCGATCGACGTCTGGCGCTCCTGCATCGCCTCGAGCATCGCCGACTGGGTCTTCGCCGACGATCGGTTGATCTCGTCGAGCAGGACGACGTTGGCATGGACCGGGCCGAGCTGGGTGGAGAACGTCGCCTTGGCCGGCTCGAAGACCTGGGTGCCTACGATGTCCGACGGAAGCAGGTCGGGCGTGCACTGGATGCGGGCGAACGTGCCGCCGACGGCGTCGGCCAACGTCTGCGCGGCCGTGGTCTTGGCCAGGCCGGGCACGGACTCCAACAGGACGTGTCCGTCGCCCATCAGCGCGACGAGCATCGAGAGCTGCAGCGAGTCCTGGCCGACGACCCGGCTGCGGAACGCGCCGCTGATCCGCCCGACGATCGCCAGCGCCCGCTCGAGCTCACCGCGATCGAGCTGGCGACTTCCCCCCGGCGCAGCGGCCGGCGCAGGCGTCGACATGGCCGCGATCCTACGAAGTCAGCCAGGACATCGCTTGTGTCGGGAATGTGGTGAGACGCATCGCCAGAATCCCGACGCGAACGATGCGAACGTTCAGACGAGTTCGATGCGGGCCATCTCGGCGGCGTCGCCGTGGCGGGTGCCGAGCTTGAGGATGCGGGTGTAGCCGCCGTTGCGGTCGATGTAGCGGGGGGCGACGTCGTTGACCAGCTTGTGGGTCATCTCCCGATCGCCCAGGAAGCCCTGCAGCTGGCGGATGCGGTGCACTCGCATCGGGCCCTCGTCCTGGGCCTTCTTGGCCTTGGTGATCAGCTTCTCGGCCAGCGGGCGCAGCGCCTTGGCCTTGGCCTCGGTGGTGACGATGGCCTCGGCGGCGAACAACGACGCCGCGAGGTTGGCCATCATCAGCCGCTGGTGGGCGGCGCCGCCGCCGAACCGCTTGGACTTGCGCGGGGTGGGCATCTCGGGTCTCCGGCGACTCAGCCGCGCAGCGTCAGGCCGCGCTCGTCGAGCTTCTGCTTGACCTCGTCCAGGCTCTTCTGCCCGAAGTTGGTGATGTTCAGCAGATCGTCCTCGGTCTTCGTCAGCAGCTCGCCGATCGTGTTGATCTGCGCCCGCTTGAGGCAGTTGCTCGGCCGCTCGGACAGGTCGAGATCCTCGATCGGCAGGTCGAGATCCGGGGAGCTGGCGCTCACATCGGACAGCTCGCCGAGCTCGAGGCCCTGGGGCTCGTCGCTCATCGACGCCACCAGCTCGGCCAGCGAGCGCAGCGTCGCCCCGGCCGAGGCCAGCGCCTCGCCCGGCGTGATCGAGCCGTCGGTCTGGACGTCGATCACGAGGCGGTCGTAGTTGGTCGACTGCTCGACGCGGGTCGGCTCGACCTCGAACGTGACGCGCCGGACCGGCGAGAAGATGGCGTCGATCGGGACCAGGCCGATCGTGCGGTTCTCGGTCTCCCGATCGCTCGACGAGTAGCCGCGGCCCTGCTCGACGGTGAGGTCGATGGCGAGGCGGCCCTTCGTGTTGAGCGTGGCGAGGACGAGGTCCTTGTTGAGGACTTCGATGTCCGACGGGCACTCGATGTCGGCCGCCGTGACGGTGCCAGCGCCCCGGGCGTCGAGGCGGCAGACCACGGGATGGGCCGACTCGGACGTGAGGACGACGTCTTTCAGGTTGAGGATGATGTCGGTCACGTCCTCGGCGACGCCGGTGATCGTGTCGAACTCGTGGAGCGCGTCGTCGAAGCGGACCATCGTGATGGCCGCGCCGGGGATCGACGACAGCAACGTGCGCCGCAGCGAGTTGCCGAGGGTGTGGCCGAAGCCGGGTTCGAGGGGACCGATGGCGAAGCGCTGCCGGTGGGCCGACTCCTCGCCGACGGCATCGATGGTTGGACGCTGCATGACCAGCATTTGGGGGTTCCTTACTTGGAGTAGAGCTCGACGATGAGCTGCTCGCGGACGGGCACGTCGATGTGCTCGCGTTGCGGGAGATCGCGGACGGTGACCTGCTTGCCGCCGTCGCCACCCTCCAGCCAGCCGATGAGTGGGCGGTCGAGCACGTCGATGTTGTGCTGGATGACGATCATGTCGCGGGCTCTGGCCGCCAACGTGACGATGTCACCCTTGCGCGCCCGGTAGCTGGGGATGTCGACCCGCTTGCCATTGACGTAGACCAGCCCGTGGTTGACGAACTGGCGGGCCTGGGGGCGGGTCGACGCCCAGCCGGCGCGGAACGTGACGTTGTCGAGACGCAGCTCGAGCAGGCGCAGCAGGTTCTCCCCGGTCGGGCCGGCGAGCCGGTTGGCCTCCACGTACGTGCGCTTGAACTGCCGCTCGAGCACGCCGTAGATGTACTTGGCCTTCTGCTTCTCCTGCAGCTGCGAGAGGTACTCGCTGCCACTGTTGCGACGACGGGTGCGGCCGTGCGTGCCCGGCGGGAACGGCCGACGCTCGAGGGCGCGGCGGCCCTTCTCGTTCTCGAAGAGGTTCGTGCTGAGGCGTCGGGAGAGGCGCACCTTAGGCCCGGTGTAGCGAGCCACGGTCAGCCCCTCCGACGCTTCGGCGGGCGGCAGCCGTTGTGCGGCACGGGCGTGACGTCCTTGATCGACGTGACCTCGATGCCGGTGTTCTGGATGGAGCGCACGGCGGTGTCGCGCCCCGAGCCCGGACCCTTGACCTGGACCTCGGCGCGCCGCAGGCCGTGCTCCATGGCGGCCCTGGCGGCGCGCTCGGCGGCCTGCTGGGCGGCGTAGGGCGTCGACTTGCGCGACCCCTTGAACCCGACTGCGCCCGACGAGGCCCACGCGATGACGTTGCCCTCGGGATCGGTGATCGACACGATCGTGTTGTTGAACGAGCTCTTGATGTGCACCACTCCGGTGGTGACGTTCTTGCGATCGCGGCGACGGGGACGGCGCCCGGCCGGCTTCGGCTTGGCCATCGCTACTTCCTCACAGCCTTCTTCTTGTTGGCGACGGTGCGCTTGGGACCTTTGCGGGTGCGGGCGTTGGTGTGGGTGCGCTGACCACGCACCGGAAGGCCCTTGCGGTGGCGAACGCCCTGGAAGCAGCCGATCTCGACCTTGCGCTTGATGTCCTGCTGGACGTCGCGGCGCAGGTCGCCCTCGATGCGCAGGTGCTCGTCGACGTACTGCCGGATGCGGGAGACCTCTTCCTCGGTCAGCCTCGACACCTTGGTGTCGGCGTCCAGGCCGAGGTCGGCGCACAGCTTGAGCGCCGTCGGCCGGCCGATGCCGAAGATGTAGGTCAGCGACACCTCCAGCCGCTTCTCGCGGGGGATGTCGACTCCGGCGATTCGTGCCATCGAGCGGTCCTCTTTCTCAGCCCTGGCGCTGCTTGTGACGTGGGTTCTCGCAGATGACCATGACGCGACCGTGCCGGCGGATGACCTTGCACTTCTCGCACATCTTCTTGACGCTGGGGCGGACCTTCACGACGTCTGGCCTTCTACTTGCCTAGGTGCTACTTGTATCGGTACGTGATGCGACCTCGGGTGAGGTCGTATGGCGTGAGCTCAACCTGCACCTTGTCCCCGGGCAGGATGCGGATGTAGTGCATCCGCATCTTTCCGGAGATGTGCGCCAGGACCTTGTGGCCATTGTCCAGCTCGACGCGGAACATGGCGTTCGGGAGCGACTCCAGGATCGTGCCCTCGAGCACGATGGCGTCTTCCTTGGGCTTGGGCAGGACTGCTCCTCACGGCGGTGAGTGGGGCACCGGCGCCCCCGATGGGGCGGCGCTGGCACGGACGAACGGAACGTGGCCTGCGAACAGGCCGGGGATCAATGTTACCGGGACGCTGGTGGATCACCAATCGGTCACTGGCTGTCGTCGATCACCGTGGTCAGGCGACGGAAGACGTCGTCGGGGTGGCCGACGCCGTCCACGACGACGAGGCGGTCCTGGCTGCCGAAGTGCTGGATCAGCGGTGCGGTCTGCGTCTCGTAGAGGTCGAGTCGGCGGTTCACGGCGTCGGGCGTGTCGTCGCCGCGCTGCATCACGTCGCCGCCGCACACCTCGCAGATCCACGGCTGGCGTTCCATGCCCGTCGCCGTGTAGTTGGTCCCGCAGTCCCGGCACACGCGCCGGGCCGAGAGCCTGGCCAGGACGACCTCGCGCGGCACGTCGAGGTCGACGGCGATGTGCAGCGGGCGGTCGACGGTGATCTTGTCGAGCGCCTCGGCCTGGGTCACGGTGCGCGGGAAGCCGTCGAGGATGAACCCCCTGGTCTCTGCGTCGGCCCGCTGCAGCCGGGCGCCGATGATGCCGATCATGATGTCGTCGCCGACGAGCCCGCCGGCATCCATGATCTCCTTGGCCATCAGGCCGAGCTCGGCGCGCTCACGCACGGCGGCGCGCAGCATGTCACCGGTCGAGATGTGCGGGACGACGTAGTGGCGCGACAGGCGCACGCACTGCGTTCCCTTGCCGGCCCCTTGCCGGCCGAGGATGATGAGTCGAGCTCCCGGGATCACGGGAAGCCACTCCTACTTGAGGAAGCCTTCGTAGTTGCGCAACATCAGTTGGCTGTCGATCTGGCGCATCAGCTCCAGGGCGACGCCGACGGCGATCAGGATGCTCGTCCCTGCGAACCCGAACGTGTTGACCCCGGCGGCCCACAGCAGCGCGTAGGGCAGGACGGCGATGAAGGCGATGAACACGGCGCCCGGCAACGTGATGCGGTTGACCACTCGGCCGAGGTAGCGCTCGGTCTGCGGGCCTGGTCGCACACCCGGGATGAAGCCGCCCTGACGGCGGATCTGGTCGGCCTGGCGCACGGGGTCGAAGGCGATCGAGTTGTAGAAGTAGGCGAAGGCGATGATCATCAGCGCGAACAGCGAGATGTAGACCAGGTTCTGGCTGTTGACGATGTAGTCGTTGACGAAGCCGGCGATCGAGCCTCGCCAGCCCTCACCGCTGCCGAGCACGTTCGAGAAGATCACCGGGAGCAGCAGGATCGAGCTGGCGAAGATGATCGGCACGACGCCCGACTGGTTGACCTTCAGCGGGATGTAGGTGTTCTGGCCGCCGTACATGCGGCGGCCGACGACGCGTTTGGCGAACTGCACGGGGATGCGTCGTTGTCCCAGTTCGATGAACACGACGGCCACGATGATCCCCAGTGTCACGGTGACGATCAGCCCGAACCAGAACCACTTGTTGAGCTGGATGATCGAGAAGTACCCGTAGGGCAGGCCGGACACGACGGAGGCGAAGATCACCATCGACATGCCGTTGCCGATGCCGCGCTGGCTGATCAGCTCGCCGATCCACATCAGCACGGCGGTGCCGGCCACGAGCGTCGGGATGATCAGGTACCCCCGGGGCCACACGCCGTCGGGCAGCAACGGCACGTTGGGGGCCTGGGCGGCGGCGGAGAAGAACGCCGTACCCCGGCCGGTGCCGAAGATGAACACCAGACCCGTCGCCTGCATCGTTGCCAGGGCGATCGTGACGTACCTGGTGTACTGCGTGATCTTGCGCTGGCCGACGGCGCCCTGCTGTTGCAGCTCCTCCAGCTTGGGGATCACCACGCCGAGGATCTGCATGATGATGCTCGCCGTGATGTACGGCATGATCCCGAGGGCCAGGATGGAGAAGCTCTCGAAGGCGCCGCCCGAGAACAGGCTGAGGAAGCCGAGCGCCCCGCCCGAGCTCTGCGCCGACGACCGCAGCTGATCGACGGCCAGCGGATCGATGCCCGGCACCCGGATCGCCGCCCCCAGGCGGTACACACCGACCATCATCAGCGTGAACACGATCTTGTTCCGCAGGTCGTGGACCTTGAAGACGTTCTTGAGGTTCGAGAGCAAGTGGGCGTGCCTTCGTTGAATCGTGGAGCCCGGAGCGCCGGGAACCCCTCGGTGACCTAGCGGTTCGTGAACTGGTTGCCCTTGGCGGCGGGGCGGCCGGCCTTGGTGTCGCCGTGGAACGGGAGCGGCACGAGCGTGACGGTACCTCCCGCCGCCGTGATCGCCGCCTCGGCGGACTTCGACACGGCGTGGACGCGCACGTCGAGCTTCGTCGTCAGCTCGCCGCGGCCGAGGAGCTTGACGTAGGCGCCCTTGCGCACGGCGCCGGCGGCGACGAGGGCGTCGGGGTCGACGCGGCCGCCGTCGAAGCGGTCGGCGAGCTCGGAGAGCGTGTCGAGGTTGACGCCGGCGTACTCGACGCGGAACGGGTTGGTGAACCCCTTCAGCTTGGGCACCCGCTGCTTGAGCGGCATCTGGCCGCCTTCGAAGCCGCGGGGCACGGTGTTGCGGGCGCGCTGGCCCTTGGTGCCGCGGCCGGCGGTCTTCCCGCCCTTGCCGCCGGTGCCGCGACCGACGCGCTTGGGCTTCTTGGTGCTGCCCGGCGATGGGACCAGGTCGTGGACGCGCATCTCAGTCCTCGTTTCCGTGGGGCTGCGCCCCACACCCATCGCCGCGGGGCGAGCTGGCGCTCGCGCCCTCGGCCTGAAACACTCGCTTCGCTCGCATTTCAGCTCTCGTTCTCGATCCGCACGAGGTGCGGCACGCGGGCCAGCATCCCCCGGATCTCAGGGCGGTCGGGCAGCGTGTTGCTCTTGCCGATCCGGCCCAGCCCGAGGGCCCGCAGCGTGCCGCGGGTCTTCGGCTTGGCGCTGATGCCGGAGCGGACCTGGGTGACGGTGATCGTGTCGCCGTGTCGCTGGAGCTCGCTGCGCTCGCTCATCAGCGGACCTCGCCGGTCGTTGCGGTGGCGCCATGTTGGCGCTGGTTGTACGCGTCGAGCAGGCCTTTGGGCACGAACTCCTCCGGGGCCAGGCCCCGCCGCTTGGCCACCTCGTCCGGGCGCTGCAGCGACTTCAGACCGGCGATCGTGGCGCGGGCCACGTTGATGTGGTTGGCCGAGCCGAGCGACTTGCAGAGGATGTCGTGCACGCCGGCCTCCTCCAGGATGATGCGGGCGGCGCCGCCGGCGATGACGCCGGTGCCGGGGGCGGCCGGCTTCATCAGCACCCGACCGGCGCCGGTGACGCCGATGACGGGGTGGATGATCGTGCTGCCGGCCAGTGGCACGTCGAACAGGTTGCGCTTGGCCTCTTCGGTGCCCTTCTGGATCGCCAGGGGCACCTCCTTGGCCTTGCCGTAGCCGAGCCCGACCCGGCCGTTGCCGTCACCGATCACGACGAGCGCCGTGAACGAGAAGCGCCGACCGCCGCGCACGACCTTGGCGACGCGGTTGATCGTGATGACCCGCGACTCGCGCAGGCCTCCTTCGGCCGGCTCACTGTCCTGGCTGGCGTAGCGGGGTTGGTAGGTATTCGTCATGGTGCGCTTCGTTTCACGCGTGCGAGCGACTGAGCGCCAGCGAGGGAGCGGTAACAGACGGCCTGCGTGGCCAGGGAACGCAATGCACGGTTCATCAGAACTCCAGACCTGCTTCTCGGGCCGCGGCCGCCAGTGCGGCGACCCGCCCGTGGTAGATGAACCCGCCCCGGTCGAACACGACCTGCTCGACGCCGGCGGCCTTGGCCCGCTCGGCGACGAGCGTCCCGATGCGGGCCGCGGCGTCGACGGTGCCACCGGTACCGGCCGACCGCTGGTCGGCCTCGGTCGTGGACGCCGACGCCAGCGTGCGCCCGGCGTCGTCGTCGATGACCTGGGCGACGAGGTGCTTGTTGGAACGGTGCACGGCCAGGCGCGGGCGCTCGGCGGTGCCGTGGATCTTCTTGCGCACCCGCCGGTGGCGGCGGATCCGGGACTCGCGACGGATGTGGGCGATGTCAGCCACGGTGATGACTCATCTCTTGCCGGCCTTGCCGATTCATTTCTTGCCGGCCTTGCCGGCCTTGCGCAGGACGCGCTCGCCTTGGTACCGAACGCCTTTGCCCTTGTACGGCTCGGGCTTGCGGATGGAACGGATGTCCGCGGCGACCTGGCCGACGACCTCCTTGTCGACGCCGGACACGACGATCTGGGTCGCTATCGGCACCTCGAACGTGATGCCTTCCGGCGCCGTCACGTTGACGGGGTGGCTGAAGCCGAGCGCCAGACGGATCGCCGAAGGGCCCTGCGACTCGGCGCGGTAGCCGACGCCGACGATCTCCAGCGTCTTGCGGAACCCGTCGGTCACGCCGACGACCATGTTGTTGACGAGGCTGCGGGTCAGGCCGTGCAGCGCCCGGTTGTCCCGCTCGTCGTTGGGGCGCTGGACGACCAGCGTCGAGTCGACGTGCTGCACGCTGATCGTCGACGGGACGGTGCGAGTCAGCTCGCCCTTCGGCCCCTTGACGGTGACGACGCGGCCTTCGATCGTCACGTCGACCCCGCTGGGGATGGTGATGGGGGCTTGTCCGATGCGACTCATGTTTCTTCCTCCGACCGGGTCACCAGACGTAACACAGGACTTCGCCGCCGACCTTGCGCTTGCGCGCCTCACGGTCGGTCATCAGTCCCTGGGAGGTGGACAGGACGGCGACACCCAGCCCGCCGAGCACGCGCGGCACGGTGTCGGCCTTGCGGTACACGCGCAGGCCGGGGGTCGAGATGCGCCGCAAGCCGGAGATGGTCCGGTTGCGGTCGGACGAGTACTTCATGGCGATCGTGAGCACCTCGCCGACGCCCTTGGGGGACGGCGCCACGGTGTACCCACCGATGTAGCCCTCCCGCTCGAGCACCTTGGCGAGCGCGACCTTCTGCTTCGACGACGGCATGCGCACCTCGTCGTGCATCGCCGTGTTGGCGTTGCGGACGCGGGTGAGCATGTCGGCGATGGGATCAGTCAGCATCGTTGTTGTTCCTCACTCACCAGCTCGACTTCGTCAGACCGGGGATCTCACCGGCGTGGGCCAGCTCGCGCAGGCACACCCGGCAGAGACCGAACTTGCGGAACACGGCCCGCGCCCGACCGCAGCGGCGGCAGCGGGTGTAGGCGCGGACCTTGAACTTGGGGGTGCCCGCGGCCTTGTTGATCAGTGCTTTCTTCGCCATCAGCGCTCCATCACTTCTTCTTGGCGGACGTGCCGCCACGGAACCGGCCACGGTTGCGGGGCTTCGGCGCCACGGCCGAAGGGTCCGCGCCCTGGCGGAAGGGAAACCCGAAGGCCTCGAGCAACGCCTTGCCGGCCGCATCGTCAGTCGCCGTGGTGACGATCGTGATGTCCATGCCGCGGGGGTTGTCGATCTTGTCGTAGTCGATCTCGGGGAAGACTGTCTGGTCGTTGAGCCCGAACGTGTAGTTGCCGCGGCCGTCCCACGACGTGGCCGGCAAGCCGCGGAAGTCACGGATGCGGGGGATGGCGACGGCGATCAGCCGGTCGAGGAACTCCCACATGCGGTCGCCGCGCAGTGTGACCTTGGTGCCGATGGATTGGCCCTCGCGCAGCTTGAAGCCGGCGATGGAATCCTTAGCCTTGGTGACGATCGGCTTCTGACCGGCGATCAGGGTGAGGTCGGCCACGGCGCCCTCGAGTAGCGACGGCTGCTGGGTGGCCTTGCCGACACCCATGTTGATGACGATCTTCTGGAGCGCAGGCACCTGCATGATGTTGGTCAGCCCGAGCTGGTCGCCCAGGGCCGCCTTGATCTCGTCGTGGTACCTCGTCTTGAGGCGCGGGACGGTCCGCGCATCGAGCACGGTTGGTGCGTCAGTCATCCGATGACCTCGGTCTTGATCGAACCGTCCTTGGCCTTGACCTTGGCGATGCGCACCTTCGTGCCGTCGGCCTGGATCTGGTAGCCGACGCGGACCGGCTTGCCCTTGTGGACGAGCATCACGTTGCTGGCATCGATCGGCATGTCCCGGTCGATGATCCCGGCCACCTCGCGGGCCCGCCGGGGCTTGGCGTGCTTCGACGCCGTGTTGACGCCGGAGACGATGATCTTCCCGGCCGTGGGCAGGACACGGGCGATCTCGCCCTCCTTGCCCTTGTCCTTACCGGTCACGACGACGACGGTGTCGCCCTTCTTCAACTTCACTTCAGATCACCTCGGGGGCGAGAGAGACGATGCGCATGAACCGGCGGTCGCGCAGCTCGCGGCCAACTGGGCCGAAGATGCGCGTGCCGCGGGGCGTCAGGTCGTCCTTGATCAGCACGGCCGCGTTCTCGTCGAAGCGGATGTAGCTGCCGTCGGGACGACGCTTCTCCTTCTTGGTGCGAACGACGACGCACTTGACGATCTCGCCCTTCTTGACGCCGGCGCCGGGGATGGCGTCTTTGACGGTGGCCACGAAGATGTCGCCGATCGAGGCGTACCGGCGACGCGTGCCACCGAGCACCTTGATGACGAGCACCTCCTTGGCTCCCGAGTTGTCGGCGACCCGCAGCCGGGATTCCTGTTGAATCATCGTGGCACCTCCGGCGCCTCCGCTGATTCGCCGTTCGCGGCGCTGGCGGGAATCGCCGTCACCATTGTTCGCGAGCTGCGCTCGCTCATTTTGCCCGCTCCAGCACTTCGACGACACGCCAGCGCTTGGTCTTCGAGAGCGGGCGGGTCTCCATGACGCGGACTTTGTCGCCGACGTTGACGTCGTTGGACTCGTCGTGGGCGTACAGCTTCTTGGTCTGCAGGACGAACTTGTTGTACTTCTGGTGCCGTACGCGCTCGACGACGGAGACGACCGCGGTCTTGTCCATGCCGTTGGAGACGACCGTCCCCTCACGAACCTTTCTCCTGACTCGCTCCGTGCTGCTCGCCTCGCCGCCTGCCGTATCACGCTCAGTGCGGTCGGGGGTCGAAGCGGTCACTCCTTCGGTTGCGTCGGTGGTTTCGTTGCTGGCGTTCGTCATGTCGTGGCTTCCTCGATCTCGCGCTGGCGGATGAAGGTGTTCAGGCGGGCGATCTGCTTGCGCACCTTCGTGATCTCCGCGGTGTTGTCGAGCTGCCCGGTGGCGTTGCGGAAGCGCAGGTTGAGGGCCTCCTGCTTCGATTCGCGCAGCTCGTCGAGCAGGCCGCCGAGCGTCATCTCGCGCAGCTCGGTGGTGTCCCTGGCCATCAGACGGTCTCCTCGCGGGTCACGACGCGGGCCTTGATCGGCAGCTTCTGGATGGCCTTGTTCATGGCGATCCGGGCGCCTTCGGCGTTCGGGAACGACAGCTCGAAGAGGATCCGGCCCGGCTTGACGACGGCCACCCACAGCTCGGGATTGCCCTTGCCCGAGCCCATGCGCGTCTCGGCCGGCTTCTTGGTCACTGGCTTGTCCGGGAAGACGTTGATCCAGACCTTGCCCCCGCGCTTGATGGCGCGGGTCATGGCGATGCGGGCGGCCTCGATCTGGCGGGCGGTCAGCCAGCCCGGCTCGAGGGCCTGGATGCCGAACTCGCCGAAGGCCAGCTCGGAGGAGCCCTTGGTCAGGCCGCGGGTGCGGCCTCGATGGTGCTTGCGGTGGGCGACCTTGCGGGGCATCAACATGGGGCGCGGCCTCCGTCAGTCACTGGCCCGGAAGTGCGGGGTCTCGTGCCCGTCGTGGGTGCGCCGGGCGATGTCCTCTTCCTCGTCCAGGAGCTTCTCCAGCTCCGGATCGGCCTCCTTCAGCAGCGGCTGGGCCTCGGGCTCGACCTCGGCCTGGCGCGGAGGGGCCGACGACACGACGCGGCGGGGCTCGGCGGCCTGGCCGGACGTCTCGCCGACGGCCATCGCGGCCTCACGGGCGATCTTGTCGTCGCTCGAGGAGCGGTACGGGAGGATGTCGCCCTTGTAGAGCCACACCTTGACACCGACGCGGCCGCTCGTGGTGCGGGCCTCGCGGAAGCCGTAGTCGATGTCGGCCCGCAGCGTGTGCAGCGGCACGCGACCCTCGCGGTACCACTCGGTGCGGCTCATCTCGGCGCCGCCGAGGCGACCCGAGCACTGGACGCGGATCCCGAGGGCGCCGGCGCGTTGGGCGTTCTGCACGGCCCGCTTCATGGCCCGCCGGAAAGCGATGCGGTTGGCGAGCTGGTCGGCGACGCCCTGGGCGATCAGTGCGGCGTCGAGCTCGGGACTCTTGATCTCGACGATGTTCAACTGCACCTTCGGGTTGCCGGTGATCTTCGTGATCATCGCCCGCAGCTCGTCGGCCTGGGCGCCGCGACGACCGATGACGATGCCCGGACGCGCCGTATGCACGTCGACGCGGACCTTGTCCCTGGTGCGCTCGATCTCGATGCGGCTGATCGCCGCCGACTCCATCCGGCGCATGATCGCCTCGCGGATCTTCCAGTCCTCGGTGAGGTACTCCTTGTACAGGCGCTCGCTGAACCAGCGCGACTTCCAATCCGTCGTGACCCCCAGGCGAAAGCCGTAGGGGTTGATCTTCTGACCCATCTAGTGGTCCTCCTCGTTCGAAACTCGCTCGTCGGACTGCGGCTCGTCGCTGGCGCTTCCCTCGCCGCGCGTGCTCCCGACGCCTGCCGGCTCGGAGGACTCCGCCTCGTCGCTGGCGCTTCCCTCGGCGGGTTCCGTGTCACGCGTACGGCGGTCGGGGGCCGAAGCGCTCGTTACCTGGCTGTCGTCGGTGGTTCCGGCCGGGGCTTCGAAGCCCGCAGCTTCGGCATGCTCGGCGGTGTCGAAGAACACTTCGGCGATGGTGATGTCGTAGTAGCGGCTGCCCGGCAGGTGGTACTTCATCGAGTTCCGGTTGCCCTTGATCTCGTAGCCCTCCGGGATCGACCCGTCCTCGGGCGCCTCCATGGCGCCGTCTTCGATGGTCTCGCTCGCCTGCGGCTCGTCGCTGGCACTTTCCTCGGCGGTCTCCGCCGCATGCTCACTGGGTTCGGGGGCCGGAGCGGTCCCTACCTCGGCTTCGTCGGCCTGCGACGGTGGCTCCTCTTCGGCGACCGTCGTGCCCTCGCGCAGGCCCTGGGCACGGACCCGGCTGCGCTCGACGCGGTCGCGCCGCGAACGGGCCGACGTCGACGGGCGCCGGCCCTCGGCGGAGCCGGACTGGCGGCGGCTCTGGACGGTGTCGAGCTGACGGTCGGCCATGCGGGCGACGATGACCGTGATGTGGCACGAGCGCTTGCGGATGCGCGTGGCCCGGCCACGGGCACGGGGCCGGAAGCGGCGCATCGTCGGACCCTCGTCGGCGTAGCAGGCCACGACGAAGAGTTCCTCGGCGTCCTGCTCGTCGTTGTGCACGGCGTTGGCGACGGCGCTGGCCAGCACCTTGCGTACGTCCA
>JACCUL010000137.1 GCA_013811855.1 Acidimicrobiia bacterium | reverse complement strand
GCGCGGTGACACAAACCCCTTTCAGGACGGCGCACCGAGAACGGCCATCGCCGCGTTGCGGCCCGGGATCCCGGAGACGCCGCCGCCGCGACGGGCGCCGGCGCCGCAGACGAGGACGTTCGGGTGGGCCGTCTCGACGCCCCACCGGCCCTCGTCGGCCGGGTGCTCGGCGAACGGCCACTGCAAGTCGCCGTGCCAGATGTTGCCGCCAGGCATGCCCAGGCTGGCCTCGATCTCCCTCGGTCCCATCACCTCGATGGTGTCGGGGGCGGCGAGGCAGTCCTCGATCGGCTCGGCCAGCACCGAGTCGAGCGACGCCAACACGGCCTGCCGGGCCGCCGCCAGCGAGCCCTCCCGATCGTCGACGAACAGGCGCTCCGGCATGTGCAGCGCGAACAGGGTCAGCGTGTGCAGGCCCTGCGCCTGCAGCTGCGCACCGAGGATCGAGGGGTCGGTCAGGGAGTGGCAGTAGACCTCGCACGGCGGCAGCTCGGGGATCGTGCCCGCGGACGCCTGGCGGTAGGCGGTGTCGAGCTGCTCGTAGCCCTCGTTGACGTGAAACGTGCCGGCGAAGGCCTGCTCCGCCGTGACGTCGGCGTCGCGCAGCCGCGGCAGGCGGCGCAACAGCATGTTGACCTTGAGCTGAGCACCCTCGGGTCGCCGCACCGTCTGTGACGCGCCGAGCAGGCTGGCCAGCACCGTCGGTGCGACGTTGGAGAGCACGCGACCGGCCGTGTGGATCTCGCCGTCCACCGTCGTGACGCGAGCCGTCGCGCCATCGGTGGCGATCGCCGTCACCGTCGTGTCGGTGCGCAGTTCGGCTCCCCGCTCCGCGGCGACGCGCGCCAGCTCGCCCGAGATTCGGCCCATGCCGCCGACCGGCACGTCCCAGTCCCCCGTCCCACCCCCGATGACGTGGTACAGGTAGCAGCGGTTCGGCAGCAGATCCGTGGCGTGGGCGTGCGTGAACGTGCCGATCAGGGCGTCGGTCAACTGGATGCCCCGCACCGTGTCGCGGCTGAACCGCTTCTCGAGCAGCTCGCCGAGCGGGCGCTCGAAGAGCGCTTCCCACGCCTCGTCGTCGCCGACCAGCTGGCGGAAGTCCTCCCGACCGAGCAGCGGCTCGGTCATCGTCGGGAAGACCCGTTCGGCAAGCGAGGTGGTCAACGCGGCGAGCTCGTCCCAGGCGTCGGCGTCGGCGCCGAGCGCGCCACGGGTGGCGACGGGGTCGGCGTTGTCGACGAGGATCCCGGCGTCGCCGACCGGCGTGTACGAGGTGATGCGCCGGTGGCGCAGGGTCAGGTCGAGACCGAGCTCGTCGACGATCAGCGCCGGCAGCAGGCTGACGAGGTAGGAGTAGCGCGAGAGGTGGGCATCCCACCCGGGGAACACGGCGTCTGAGCACGCCGCGCCACCGAGCTGCGGTCGGCGTTCGAGGACCAGCACCGACCGCCCGGCGCCCGCCAGGTACGCCGCCGCGACGAGCCCGTTGTGGCCGCCCCCGACCACGATCACGTCGGCGTGCACGACGCCGGAGCGTACCCCGACCCGTTCGTGGGCCTCCCGCCTTCTTGTCAGCGAAAGTGCCCGATTCCGTCACTTCCGCTGACGAGAAGGCGGCGCCAGCCGCTGGCGCTCGTGGGCCAGCAGCAGTTCGCCGATCTGGCGCGCCCTACGGGCGGCGTCGACGTCGCCCTCCCCGGCGGCGACGATCGAGCCCTTCATCAGCACGTGCCACTGGCGCGAGAAGTTGTCGGGATCGGCCACGCCGGCCGCCGCGGCCAGCCCGCGCACGAACTCGCGGATCGTCGTCAGGTGTTCAGCCGCGGCGACGTGGATGGCATGCGTGCGATCGGCGATCTCCAGCAGCACGTTGATGAACGAGCAGCCTTCGAAGTCGTCCTGGTGGAACCACTCGTCGAAGATGTCGAAGATGGCGAGGAGCCGTTCGTCAGGGGCGGTGGCGCGCCGACCCGTCTCCTCCTCCACCCACCCACGCGTCCACAGCTCCTCACGCCGGCGCAGGAACTCCAGCACGAGCTCGTCCTTGGAGGCGAAATGGCGGTAGAGGGTCATCTTCGCCACGCCCGAGTTGGCGATGACCTTGTCGACCCCGACGGCCCGGATCCCGTGGCGCGAGAAGAGGTGGTACGACGAGTCGAGGATCCGCTGCCGGGCGCTGACCGGCGACGTCTCGCCACGGGAGGCGCGTGGTTCGGAAACCGTCACTAGCGCACAAGCCTACCGGTGGGACCCCGGTGGCGAGCCGAACACTTGCGCCACCGTCCGATCGGGCGGTCCAACAGTGCTGGACTCCTGGGATGGACCCGGCCGCCGTCGACGCGATGTCGTCGCTCGTGTTCCGCGACGTGCCGCGCGCCGCCCCCACGGACGTGCGCCGGTGGGCGAGCGCCCTGTCCGGACGGGACCGGGCACTCGTCGAAGCCGCCGCCGCACTGCGATCGGGTGATCCGCGTCGCGCCCGCGACCACCTCGCCGGGTACGAGAACAGCGCCCTGGGTGGCGCGCTGCGGGTGGCGACCTACCTGGCCGAGCGCAACCGGTTCCCCGGCGGTCGGGGCGCCGTTCTGGAAGAAGGTGACGTCGAGGCGTTCGAGGAACCACCGCCACCCGAGCCCGGGGGCGGCGGCGAGGCCCTCCTCACGATCGCCATCGGCCACGTCGAGGCGATGGGCAGCACCTGGCGGAGCATCGCCGGCGGCGCAGGCGCGACGGTGCTCGAGAGGATCCGGCGGCTGCAGGCGGATGTCGCCGGGACCGACGCCGCCTGGCTCGTCACCGGCCTGACCCTCATCGAGGCGGATGTCCAGCGGCTGGCCGGTGACCCCGCCGGTGCGTCAGCCACCTTGGCAGGCGCCCTCGCCGCCTGCGAAGCGACGGGCGACGCGCCGGGCGCGGCCGCCTGCCTCGTGATGTCCGGGGACTGGCACGCCGCACCGCAGTCGTCACCCGAGGTCCTCGGACTGTCGATCGACGCCACGACGCTTGCGCCCGGCGAGCCTGACCTTGCCGCCGCGGCGACCGCCTACGAATCGGCGCAACGCCACTACGAAGCGGGCGGGAACCGGCTCGGACTGGCGACGGTGGCGTTGCGCACCGGATACCTCGACGCGGCGGGCGGCAACGCCGCGGCCTGGCTGGTGGCGGCGGCGGAAGCGGAACGGCTGGCCGGAGAGGCCGGGGACCAGTGGCTGGCCGCCCTGGCCGCCGTCCATCGCTCGCTGGCGTCGGTGAGTGCGGGGGGCGCCGCGGACGCTGACGGGCTCACCGCCCGGGCCGGCCGGCTGCACGATGCCGGCAGTCGCGGTTGGGTCCGCGGCCT
>JACCUL010000102.1 GCA_013811855.1 Acidimicrobiia bacterium | reverse complement strand
CATCGGGAACCCCCCAGACGACGGCGTCGTACCGGCGGCCGGCAGTGTGCGCGGAGAACTGGCCGACCAGCGACGCCGCCGCAGCGGCGGTACGAGCGACCACGAGCAGCCCCGAGCTGCCGGCGTCGAGGCGGTGGACGATGCCCGGACGCGCCGGGTCGTCGCCGACCCGCGCCAGCTCCGGGTACCGGTGCAACAACCCGTTGACGAGCGTGCCCTCCCGACGGCCGGGACCGGGATGGACGACGAGACCGGCCGGCTTGTCGACGACGATCACGTCGTCGTCCTCGTGGACGACGGTGAAGCCGACCTCGGCGTCGGCCTGCGGGGGCGCGTCGACCGGGATCGCCGCGCCGTCGATCTCCACGAGCGCCCCCTCGGCCAGGCGCACCTTGCCCGACGTGGCGACCGCCCCGTCCACGCGCACGCCACCGTCGGCGATGACGGCGACGGCGACGGAACGGCTGACGTCGGCCAGCAGGGCCACGACGCGATCGACACGTTCGCCGGCCAGTGCGGCCGGGACGTGCTCCATGAGCGGCCGACCGCGCCGCTCGGGCTCGCCGCGACCAACGCGCTCGCTCACTGGTGCACTCTTGCGTTGTGAGACGGGTTCGCTGGATCCGCGGCCGCCGGGCACCAGCGAGCGCGTCGCCGCAAAGCCGGCGACGAAGAAGCACCGCAACGCTGATTCGCTCGCTCGAAGACTCGCTGGCTCATCGGGGCACCGGCGAGCGCCGCTCGGCGGACAAGCTCGTCAGGAGGAGCAGGACCCCGCCGACGGTGACGGCCATGTCGGCCACGTTGAAGATCGGCCACCACTGCACGTCGATGAAGTCGACCACCCCGCCACGCAGCCACGCCCGGCCGCGGAACAGCCGGTCGACGACGTTGCCCAGCGCACCGCCCATGACGAGGCCGGCGGCCCGCGGGTACCAGCGGTTGGTCGCCCGGCCGACGGAGACGAGCAGGACCACCACGACCACGAGTGCGACGACCCCGATGATCGGTCCGAGCCCATTGCCGCGGGAGAAGGCCATGCCCTCGTTGAAGGCCAGGTTGAACCGCAGGCTGCCGACGATGTCGACCATCCGGTCGTCGAGGGCGTTGACGGCCCAGTGCTTGGACACCTGGTCGAGCACGACGACGACGGCGGCGACGATCAGCGGCCCGCGTCGGGAGCGAACGAGTCCTCGAGCGAGCGAACCGTCGTTGCGGTGCGTTTCTCGTCGCCGACTTCGCGGCGACGGTCGGCTCATCGCCGGCCGATCCCCCCGACCTTCTCCTCGACGAGCACGTTGGCCCACGGGATCGCTTCCAGGCGCTCGCGCGGGATCAGCCGGCCCGACACGACGGAGTAGCCGTACGTGCCGACGCGCAGTCGCTGCAGGGAGGCGTCGATGTCGGCGATGGTCTGGCGAGCCTGGGCCGACAGAGCGAGGTCACGCTCGCGCTCGACGACCATCGTGTCGCCCTCTCCACCCTCGTCGTCGAACTGCACGTCGCCCATCTCGCTGTCCTCGATGAGCGAGTCGGCCTCGGCCTCGAGCCGGGTGGCCTGCCCGGACAGCGACGCCCGCTCGGCCACGAGCAGCTCGTACTGGGTGCGCAGGAACTTGACGTCGAAGTCCTTGGTGTAGGCGATGCCGTCCTTGGTCGTGCCCTTGGGCTCGGGGATGATCGCACCGGTCGGCTCCGGCGCCGCCACGGCCGGCTTGCGGGTCAGCGCCTTCCTGGCCGCGGCCGCCTTGGCCGGCGCCGCCGTCGTCGTCGCCGTCCTCGGTGCGGAGGCCTTGGTCGGCTTCTTGATCGCCGCCTTGGCCGGTGCCTTGGCCACCGCTTTCCTGGCTGCCGTCTTCTTGGCCCGTGCTGTCGTCTTCTTCGCCGGGGCTGTCTTCCTCGTCGCCGCCGCCGTCGCCGTCTTCCTCGCCGGTGCCTTCGTGGGGGCCCGCTTGGTACTCGTCGCCGCCTGCTTGGCCGTGGGTCGCGCCCTGGTCCCAGCCGGTGTCTTCGTCGCTGCCATCGTCCTCGTTGACCTCCCGGGGCGGCGGATTGGGACGGGGGACTCTACCGCCAGGCTCGGGAGCCGAGCCGGGGGCCGGCCGATCAGGCCCGCGTCACGCTCAACTGCGGGGTGTCGGTGCCGCTGGCATCGGTCGTGATGGCGGTCGCCAGCGTCTCGCCGGCGATGAGCTGGCGATGGGCGTCGACGGCATCGATCCACACCTCGTCGGCGACGACCGTCAGCGCGATGCGGTCCGTCACCGCGAAGTCGGCGTCGCGACGGGCCAGCTGGACGAGCCGGATCAAGTCGCGGGCACGACCCTCCTGCTCCAGCTCCGGCGTGATGTCCACGTCGAGGACGATGACGCCGGTGCCGCCGCCGACGGTCGAGCTCGGACGGTCATCCTCGGCGACCATCGTCAGCGTGAACTCACCGGGCTCCAGCCAGTGGCCGCCGGCGATGACCCGCTCCCCCTCGAGCGACCACTCGCCGGCCCGCACGGCGGCGATGACGTCCTGCGTGTGGCGGCCGAGGCGGGGGCCGACGGCGGCCGGCACGACCTGCAGCACCTGACCGGCGACGGAGGCGACGTCATCGATCAGCTCGACCCGGCGCACGTTGACCTCGTCGGCGATCAGGTCGGCGAACGGCGCCAACGCGGCCGCGTGCGGGGTCGCCACGGTCAGCGTTGCCAGCGGTTGGCGCACCCGCCGGCCGTGCGCCTTGCGCACCGAGAGCGTGGCCGAGCACACGTCGCGCACCTGGTCCATCGAGGCGACAAGCTCGTCGTCGACGGGAAGGTCGGCGGCCGCCGGCCATTCCCGCAGGTGGACGCTGGACGCTACATCGGCCCGACCGTGGTGCAGGCCGGTGTGGATCTCGTCTGCGACGTACGGCAACAGGGGGGCGGCGACCCGCACCAGCACGTCGAGCACGGTGTGGAGGGTGTCGATGGCGGCGTCGTCGCCGTCCCAGAAGCGCTGCCGGCTGCGGCGGATGTACCAGTTCGTCAGCACGTCGACGAACGACCGGACCCGGGCGCACGTGCCGAACAGGTCGTACTCGTCCATCGCCGCGGTGGCCTGCTCGACGAGCTGGCGGGCTTTGGCCCGGACGTAGCGGTCGAGCACGTGCTCGGATCGCGGTGCTGCGGCGTCGCCCTGGTGCCCGGCGACGTTGGCGTAGAGGGACAGGAAGTACCACGAGTTCCACAGCGGCAGCACAGCCTGGCGGGCGGCGTCGCGCAGTCCGGCGGCGGTGACGGAGAAGTCGTTGCCCCGCAGGATCGGCGACGACAGCAGGTACCAGCGCATGGCGTCGGCGCCGTGCTGGTCGAAGACCTCCATCGGGTCGGGGTAGTTGCGCAGGCTCTTCGACGCCTTCTGACCGTCGTCGCCGAGGACGATGCCGTGGCTGACGCACGTGTGGAAGGCGGGACGGTCGAACAGCGCCGTGGCCAGGACGTGCAACGTGTAGAACCAGCCGCGGGTCTGGCCCGTGTATTCGGTGATGAAGTCGCCCGGGAAGTGGTCCTCGAACCATTCGGCGTTCTCGAACGGGTAATGGACCTGGGCGAACGGCATCGAGCCCGACTCGAACCAGCAGTCGAGCACCTCGGGCACGCGCCGCATCGTCGACCGACCCGTCGCGTCGTCGGGGTTGGGGCGCGTGAGCGCGTCGACCATCGGCCGGTGCAGGTCCTTGACGGGCACGCCGAAGTCGGCCTCCAGCTCGGCCAACGAGCCGTAGACGTCGAGGCGGGGGTACGTCGGGTCGTCGCTGCGCCACACCGGGATGGGTGAGCCCCAGAACCGGTTGCGGCTGATCGACCAGTCGCGGGCGTTCTCGAGCCACTTGCCGAAGCTGCCGTGCTTGAGATGCTCGGGGACCCAGGTGATCTGCTCGTTGAGCTCGACCATCCGCTCGCGGATCTTGGTGACCTCGACGAACCACGACGAGATGGCTCGGTACACCAGCGGCTCGGCGCAGCGCCAGCAGTGCGGATACGAGTGGTCGTAGGTCTCGTGGCGCAGGACGTCCCCGCGCTCCTTGAGGTGGCGGGTGACGAGCGGGTTGGCGTCGAAGACGTGCCTGCCGGCCCAGTCGGGGACGTCGGACGTGTACCGCCCGTGCTCGTCCATCGGGACGATCGTCGGGATCCCGGCGGCGTTGGCGACGAGTTGGTCGTCCTCGCCGAAGCCGGGGGCCAGGTGGACGATGCCCGTGCCCTCCTCGGTCGACACGAAGTCGCCGGCGAGGACTCGGAAGGCGCGGTCGGTGCCGTGCGTCGCGGCGTCGCTGAAGAAGTCGAACAGCGGGCGGTAGCGGCGGCCGACGAGGTCGGCGCCGCGGACGGTGCCGACCCGCTCGGCGTCACCGAGCTCCGCCGCATAGGCGTCGAGGCGGGCCACCGCGAGCACATACCGCACGCCGTCGCGCTCGACGACCGCGTACTCGACGTCGGGACCGACCGCCACGGCCAGGTTGGCCGGCAGGGTCCACGGCGTCGTCGTCCACGCCAACAGGCGCTCGGGCGCCGCGCCGGGCGGGTCGGACGAGGCGTCGGGCAGGAGCTCGAAGCCGACGGTGAGCGCCGGGTCCTGGCGGTCCTGGTAGACGTCGTCCATGCGCGTCTCGGTGTTGCTGAGCGGCGTCTCGCAGCGCCAGCAGTACGCCAACACCCGGAACCCCTCGTAGATCAGGCCCTTGTCCCACAACGATCTGAAGGCCCACATGACGCTCTCCATGTAGTCGAGGTCGAGGGTCTTGTAGTCGTGCTCGAAGTCGACCCAGCGGGCTTGGCGGTTGACGTAGCGCTCCCATTCGGCGGTGTAGCGCAGGACGCTGGCGCGACAGGCGTCGTTGAAGCGGTCGATGCCGTACGCCGTGATCTCGGGATGCCCGGCGATGCCCAGCTCCCGCTCGGCCTCCACCTCGGCCGGCAGTCCGTGGCAGTCCCAGCCGAAGCGGCGGAAGACGACTTGGCCGCGCATCGTGCGGTAGCGCGGGATGGTGTCCTTGACGAAGCCGGTCAGCAGGTGCCCGTAGTGCGGCAACCCGTTGGCGAACGGCGGACCGTCGTAGAAGACGAACTCGTCGGCGTGCTGCTCCTCACGCTGGACGATCGAGGCCAGGAACGTCTGCTGTTGCGCCCACCGCTCGGCGATGGCCGTCTCCATTCGCGGCAGGTCGGGCTGCGGGGGGACCTCGGGATAGGCCATGCCCGGCGGATGCTACCGGCCACCCGGAGTCGGCTCCCGGGCTGTTGGGCGAGCCGGCCGACCGAAGCGGTTTGTGTCACCGCACGCGCCCGAATCCGGCCACGTGCGGTGACACAGATCGACGACCGTCAGCGCCGTTCGTCCTCCCACGGGCGGGCGATGCCGAGCTCGGGGTGGTCCTCGAACAGCGACGAAGCACCCGACGACGGTGTGACGTCGGCCGGGCGGGCGTCGTCGCCGGGCTCGGCGGCGGCGACGCGGGTGATCTCGTCGAGCTCGCCCGAGCCGTCGAGGTCGTCGAGGGCCCGTTCGTCGTGCCCCTCGTCGACGTCGTCGGCGTCATCTAGTTCATCTAGTTCATCCACTTCATCTACTTCATCTACTTCATCTACTTCATCTACTTCGTCTCCCTCGTCGGCCGCGGACAGCAGCGGACGGCGCATGTCGCCGAGCCCGCCCTCGACCACGGCCTGCAGCTCGGCGGCCGCCTCACGGATGCGATCGCGCTGGACGACGAGGTGCTGCTCGAGGTGATCGACGTCGGACTCCAGGAAGTCGCGACGGGCCAGGAGCGCCTGCACCTCACCCTCGGCATGGACCCGCGCCGACTCACTGGCCTTGCGGGCGTCCACCCGCGCCGCGTCGATCAGTCGGGCCCGCTCCTCGGCGGCGACGGAGCTGACCGAGTCGGCTTCCTGCTGGGCGGCGGCGCGGATGCGATCGGCCTCGGCCTGAGCCTCGGCGATCGCGGTGTCGGCGGTGCGCTGGGCCAGCAAGAGCGTGCGGCTGATCGTCTCGGCCTCGTCGGGCGCGACGGCGCGGGCGAACGGTTCGGCCCCGGCCACCGACGATCCATCGCTGGGCAGAGCACCACCCTGCGACAGCTCCTGCAACCGGGCCACGGCGGCGCGCGCCCGCGCCTCCATAGCCGTCGATTCGTTCTGCGCCGCCTCCAGCGCGTCGGCGGCCTCGGCGATGAAGGACTCCACCTCGGCCTGGTCGTACCCGCGCTTGGCCTGTTTGAAGGTGGCCGTCCGGATCTGCTGGGGACTCAGACTCATTGGTGCCTCACCGGTCGCCCTCGTACTCGTCGTATCGATGGATGCGCAACGGCGCCGGCTTGAGCAGGTAGACGCCCGTCGCCACCTTCTCCATCGATCCGTCGAGGGCGTAGCAGATCCCGCTGGCGAAGTCGATCAGCCGCCGGGCGACATCACGCTCGGTCGACTCCAGGTTGAGGATGACGGCCTGGCCGTCCTTGAACTTGTCGGCCAGCTCCTGAGCCTGGTCGAAGCGGCGCGGGCGCACAGTGGACGGCTCGGCCCCTACAGGCGCTGTCGACACCCGGGGAGGAGACGGGCGTGGCGGGCGGGCGGAGGACGTCGAGTCGTCCGAGCCGGCGCCGGCCGGCCGGCGATTGGGGGACTCGAAGTCACGGGAGGGGAAACTCGGCCGGGCCGCAAC
>JACCUL010000093.1 GCA_013811855.1 Acidimicrobiia bacterium | reverse complement strand
GTTGCGGCCGTCGGCGCCCCTTCCGCGGCGGCCGTCGCCGTCACGCGACCCGCGCGGCGCCCGCGCCGGTTGCTCCGGCTCGGCGTCGTCGTAGTCGTCGTAGGCATCGTCGGGACCGAGACCCAGGTAGTCCCTGGTCCTTTTCCAAATTGACATCCGCATCCTCCTGCGCCGGCGCAGGCTATCTCACGACATCAGAACGCTCGGGGACCGCTCATGGACGCCGACCGAACAGCGCGGTGCCGACGCGCACCTCGGTCGAGCCCTCCTCGACGGCGACCTCGAAGTCGTCGCTCATGCCCATCGACACCGTGGTCAGCCCGAGCTCGTCGGCCAGGCGGCGACACATCCGGAACGCCGGGCGGACCTGCTCGGGTGACGCGCCGGTCGGGCCGACGGTCATCAGCCCCTCGACCGCGAGGTCGCGCCGGCGGCAGTGCTCGACGAGCGCCGGCACGTCGCCGGGTGGGCAACCGCCCTTGCCCGGCTGGCCGGAAGCGTCGAGCTGCACGAGCAGGCGCGCCCCGGGTGCTCGCCGGGCCAGCTCGTCCGCCAACGCCGCACGGTCGACGGTCTCCCACAGTCCGACGACATCGGCGATCGCCCGCACCTTGTTCCGTTGCAGCTGCCCGATGAAGTGGACGGCCAGGCCCGACTCCTCGATCGCCGATCGCTTCGACAGCAGCTCCTGGGCGTAGTTCTCCCCGATGGTCGCCACCCCGCTCGCCGCCGCGGCGCGCACGGCGTCGGGCCCGAAGCCCTTCGTGACGGCGACGATCGACACCGCCACCGAGCTGGCGACGGCGGCAATGCGGGCCCTGACCGCGTCGAGCGCGGCGGCGACGTCGGACGGCTCGATCGTCAGCGCAGGAAGGACGGGACGTCGAAGTCGTCGTCGTCGTCCTGGTCGAGCGTCGTGTCGGACTCGTCCTCGGCGAACAGCTCAGAGATCGACGACGGTGTGCCGACCCGGCTGCGATCGCCGATGCCGTCCAGCCGGTCGAAGCCGGCGGCGATCACGGTGATTTTGACCTCGTCGCCCATCTCGTCGTCGATGACCGTGCCGAAGATGATGTTGGCGTCCTGGTGGGCCACGCCGTGGATGATCTCGGCGGCGGCGTTCATCTCGAACAGGCCCATGCTCGATGGCCCCGTGATGTTGAGCAGCACGCCGCGGGCGCCGTCGATCGCCGCCTCGAGCAACGGGCTGGAGATGGCCGACTTGGCCGCGGCGACGGCGCGGTCGTCGCCGCTGGCCTGACCGATGCCCATCAGCGCCGAGCCGGCGTTCGACAGCACCATCTTGACGTCGGCGAAGTCGGTGTTGATCAGCCCAGGCGTGGTGATCAGGTTGGTGATGCCGGAGACACCCTGCAGCAGCACCTCGTCGGCCATCTTGAACGCGTTGAGCACGCTCGTCTTCTCGTTGGCCACCGTGAGCAGGCGGTCGTTGGGGATGATGATCAGCGTGTCGACCTTCTCCTTCAGCTTCTGCACGCCGGTGTCGGCCTGCACGGCCCGACGGCGGCCCTCGAAGGAGAACGGCCGCGTAACGACGCCGATGGTCAGCGCGCCGAGCGAGCGGGCGACCTCGGCGATCACAGGTGCCCCGCCCGTGCCGGTGCCGCCGCCCTCGCCGGCGGTGATGAACACCATGTCGGCGCCCTTCACCATCTCCTCGATCTCCTCGTGGTGGGCCTCGGCGGCGGCCCGCCCGACCTCCGGATCGCTGCCCGCACCGAGGCCCCTGGTCAGGTCACGACCGATGTCGAGCTTGAGGTCGGCGTCGCTCATCAGGAGCGCCTGGGCGTCGGTGTTGACGGCGATGAACTCCACGCCCTTCAAGCCGGCGTCGATCATCCGGTTGACGGCGTTCACCCCTCCGCCGCCGACGCCGATGACCTTGATCACGGCGAGATAGTTCTGGGGCGCGCCGGCCATCAGCGGGACCTCCCTGTGGTCGATTCGTCGATCCGGGCTCGGGCAGTGCGGGCTCGTGAGCTCATGTCAATCCGCCATCCTCGCACGTCGCGGGCGGAAAACCGGGCATTCCGGCGTTGCCGGCACCGCGACGACCGGTCGGCTCGCGACAGCATCATTCCACCGTCACGTCCTGGGTGGAGACGTCGATCACCGTGATCGGCTGGTCGGCGCGATGGTCGAGCTCGGTCTCCAGACGGACGAGCTTGTCGACGAGCTCGCGCGCCGCGCCGAAGTGCACGTCGATCGATGGCTCGAGCTGCAGGCGCAGGTCGCCGCCGTCGGCGGTCACCGACACGGAGACGGCCCGCTGGCGCACCGTCGGCGTGAGCGCGCCGACGAGCTGGGCGGCGGCGCTGTACCCGGGTGGGGCGACCTGAGCCGCCTCGAGGTCCGGCGGGTCGACGGCCAGGAGCCGGAGGTACTCGATGGGTTCGTTGCGCAGCACGTCCAGCACCCGACCGTCGCGATCGATGACCCGGAAGCGCCCGTCGCCGCCGGTGAAGTACACCAGCGGCGCTCGTTCGCGGATCTCGATCGTGACGCCGTGCGGGAAGTCGGTGGTCACGCGGGCCGTGTCGACCCACGGGATGCGCTCGAGCTGCTCCTCGGCGCCGTCGGTGTCGACGCGCAGCGTCGGCGTGCCCACGAGGTCGTCGATCACGGTCCGCAGGGCCCGGCGGTCGGTGTAGACGACGCCCTCGACCGACACGTCGTCCACGGCGAACAACGACGAGCCGAGGATGGCGAGCGTGCCGACGGCCACGGCGATCACGACGGTGGCGATGATCACCCACTTGATGCGTCGGCGGCCCTTGGACCGCCGAACGGCGATGCGGCGGGCCCGCATGCGGGGCTCGATCCGGCTCGCACTCGTCGCCGCCTCCAGGCTGATCGGATCGGCGGCGCCGTGCGGGTCCCGATCGTCGATGAACACCCGGCCACTCGATCCGTCGGTGCCACCTGAGGCGTCGCCGCTGGCGTCGACGTCGAGCGAGCCCTTGAGGTAGACCGTGTCGGGCGGTTCGTCCTCGAGGGCGATGACCACGGTGGACCGCGGCGGCTCACCCTCGAGCGCCTCCCCGCCCTCACCGTCATCCTCCACCTGAGGTTCGGGCTCGCCGTTGTCGACCTGGTCCGGACCGGGCGCCGGCTCGGGCTGATCGGCCTGTCCGCCGAAATCCGATTCGGCCGGGAGCGGGGTGCCAGCCAACAGGGACTCGACCTCTGGGCTGGTCAGGTCGATCTCGTCGAGGCGGCGCCGGTCGGTCGTGTCGACGGCGAATGCCCGCAACAGCTCGTCGAGCACGTCGGCCGACGGATGCTCGGCACCGGGCCGCGTTGGCGGCTCGGACCGTCCCGGCTCTCTCACGCCTGCCCCATCGTCGAGGGGTCGGCGAAGCCGACCAGGCGGATCTCGCTGCGCAGCAGGTAGCCCGTCGACTCGGCGACCCGGGATCGCACCTGCTCCATCACCGCCCGCACGTCGGCGGCGCGGCCGCCCTCGGAGGCCTGGATGAAGTTGGCGTGCTTCTCCGAGACCCACGCCGTGCCGACGCGCAGACCCCGCAGGCCGAGCCCGTCGATCAAGCTGCCGGCGCTGACCTCGCCCGGCACCGGGTTGACGAAGACCGATCCGGCGTTCTGGCCCCCCGGCTGGTGCTCGCGCCGCCACCGCACGATCTCGGCGATCGTCGCCTCCGACGCCACCCGGTCACCCTCGGCCAGGGCCAGCCGGGCCGTGAGGACGAGATGGCCGTCGTGCAGATCGGATCCCCGGAACCGCAGACCGAGCCCGGCGACCGGCACGACCGCCGGGGTCGCCGTGCCGCTCGTCAGATCGACGAGCTCCACGTCGACGAGCACAGTGGCCATGTCGGACCCGTGCCCGCCGGCGTTCATGCGGACCGCGCCCCCGACCGAGCCGGGCACGCCGACGGCCCACTCGAACCCGCTGAACCCGGCCACCGCCGTGCGCCGGGCCAGCACGGGCAACGCCACGCCGCCACCGGCGACCACGGCGGCGGTCCCTGAGC
>JACCUL010000088.1 GCA_013811855.1 Acidimicrobiia bacterium | reverse complement strand
GCCTCGGCCTCGTCCCAGCCGAGCTCGCCGGCCATGAGCGTGGCGACGTCGGAAGCGGCGTCGAGCGTGGCCGCCCGATCGAACAGGTGGGCCCGTGTGCGCCTGGTCAGCACGTCGCCGAGCGTGGCGGCCATCTCGTGGCGGACCGCGTACACCGCCTCCGCCCGCAGGTAGGGGAGGCCGGCGACGAGCGGCCCGCCGAGCGACGGATCGTCGGCGACGAGCGCCTCGACGTGCGGCGCCAAGGTGCCGTAGCGGTCACCGAGGTGGGCGGCCCGGGTGCCGGGCGGGGCGTCGGCGAAGCCGTCGGCCCCGAGCAGGCGGAGCTTCTTCGTGCGGCACTTTCCCCTGCGGCCGCCGTCGAGCCGGTCGAGCGCGGCGTCGACGGTGTCCTCGGCCATCTCCCGGTACGTCGTCAGCTTCCCGCCGGCGACGGCGATGACGCCGGCCGGGCCCGTCGTCACCCGGTGGCGGCGCGAGAGGTCGGCGGTACGCCCACTGGTGGCCGACTTGACGAGCGGGCGCAGCCCCGCCCAGACGCCGGTGATGTCGTCGTCGGTGATGTCGGTCGTCACGGTGGCGTTGATGGCCAGCAGCACGTAGTGGATGTCGGCGGCCGTGCACGGGGGATCGTCGAGCCGGCCCTCGTAGTCGGTGTCGGTCGTGCCGATGTACGTGTGGCCGAACGTCCCGTCGGCGCGGGGGCCCCACGGCACGACGAACAGGCTGCGCTTGTCGCCCGGCACGGGCACGACGACGGCGATGTCGTTGCGGACCTTCGCCCACGGCACGGTGATGTGGACGCCATTGGCCGGGCGGATCGAATCGGGGTCGACGCCGTCTTCGAACGTGCGGACCTCGTCGGCCCACACGCCGGCGGCGTTGACGATGACCCGGGCCCGGACGGTGACGGAGCCGTCGCCGGTGTCGACCGTGGCGCCGTCGACGGCGCCGTCGTCGCCCTTCGTCAGGTCGACGACGCGGCACCGGTTGGCGACGGCCGCGCCGTGGCCGGCCGCGGTACGCAGGAGCGTGAGCACGAGCCGGGCATCGTCGGCCGTGGCGTCGTAGTAGAGGTAGGCGCTGGCCAGTCGCTGCCGCGGCATGGTCGGCAGGTGCGCGAACGCTTCGTCGGCCGAGATGCGCTTGTGCAGCTTGCCGATGCGGAACCCGCCGGTCAGGTCGTACAACCACATCGCCCAGCCGAGCGCCCGGGCGACGCGGCGGGGGAGCAGGCCGTCCTTGGTCAGGATCGGCACCATGAACGGCAACAGCTTGACGAGGTGGGGGGCGTTGCGGCGCAGCCGCTGGCGCTCGTGCAACGCCTGGTACACGAGCCGGACGTCGCCCTGCTTCAGGTAGCGCAACCCGCCGTGGACGAGCTTGGAGCTCTTCGACGAGGTGCCGCTGGCGAAGTCCTCGGCCTCGACGAGCGCCGTCCGGAGGCCCCGGCTGGCGGCGTCGAGGGCCACGCCGGCGCCGGTCACGCCACCGCCGATCACGAGTACGTCGAACGTCTCGGCGGCCAGTCGTTTGAGCATCGCGGTCCGCGAGAACGGCGGCTCGGACGGTGCGGCGGGGAGCACGCCGGCATCCTAAGAGCCCGTGTTCGCGACTCGTCGACGCGAGCGTTCACGGCGATTGGGTCTGGACCCGGAGGCGCGGGTGGTTCTAGGGTTCCGGTCCTACCACCGAGCTGGATGGGGGTTTCGCACGTGCTTCTCCACGACATCGAATGGCGAAAATTGGGGGCGTGCCGGGGCCTGGATGCAGGGATCTTCTACCCTGACGACGACGCCGACGCCGAGATCGCCAAGGCCGTCTGCGACGAGTGCGGTGTTCGTGCCGCCTGCCTGGAGCACGCACTCGCGTCCCGTGAGAAGGCCGGGATCTGGGGAGGCGCCACCGAGCGCGAGCGCCGGCGGATCATCCGCCAGCGCCGCCGCAGCGCATAGGCCGCGGCGTCGCGGCGCGGCCAGCAGCACGGTCACGCCCACCTCCCCGTTCCGGCTGCGTAGGGTCCGGGGGTGACCGCGGACCACCACGATCTGGCCAGTCACGGCGGCTGGCCCGGCCTGTTGACCGAGCTGCTGTCCGGGCGCGACCTCTCGGCCGAGCAGGCCCGCTCGGCCATGGCGACGATCCTCGGTGGGCAGGCGACGGCAGCTCAGTTGATCGGGTTCGTCGTGGCGCTCCGGGCCAAGGGCGAGACCGCCGACGAGCTGTCCGGACTGCTCGACGCCGTGCTCTCGGCGGCCGAACTGGTGCCCCTCGACGACGACCTGCGGTCACGGGCCATCGACGTGGTCGGCACCGGCGGTGACCGCTCCCACTCGATCAACGTATCGACGATGGCCGCGCTCGTCGCCGCTGGGGCGGGTGTCCCGGTGTGCAAGCACGGGGCCCGCGGCGCGTCCTCGGCGTGCGGGACGGCCGACGTGCTGGAGGCGCTCGGCGTGGCCATCGAGCTCGATCCGGCCGGCGTGCTGCGCTGTGTCACAGAGGCCGGGATCGGCTTCTGCTTCGCGCCGCGCTTCCACCCGGCGTTCCGCTTCGCCGCGCCGTCGCGGCGGGAGATCGGCATTCCGACGGTGTTCAACCTGCTCGGCCCGATGGCCAACCCGGGGCGGGTGCGCCGCCAGCTCATCGGCGTGGCCGACGCCCGCTTCGCCGAGCGGATGCTGGCTTCGCTCCGGGCGCACGGCTCCACCGATGCCTGGGTCGTGCACGGCGGTGGGCTCGACGAGCTGACGACGACCGGTTCGTCCACCGTCCTGGCGCTCGACCACGACGGCAGCGCGCACTCCTTCACCGTCGATCCCGTCGAGCTCGGCCTGGCCCCGGCGACCCACGAGCAGCTGATCGGCTCCGATCCGGCGCACAACGCCGACGTGGTCCGCGCCGTGCTCGGCGGCGAGCACGGCGCCCACCGCGACATCGTGGTGTTGAACGCCGGCGCCGCGCTCGTCGTCGCTGGCGTCGCCGACGGGTTGCCGGCGGGCATCGACATGGCCACTGCGGCCATCGACGACGGCCGGGCGCAGGCCGCGCTCGAGGCGATGGTGCGGGTCTCCCAAGACGCCGCTGCGACGTGATCGTCGCCACGGCGCCGGCGTCGTCGGCCAACCTCGGCCCGGGGTTCGACGCCCTTGCCATGGCGCTCGCCATCGACGCCACCGTCGGGACGGTCGACGACGAGTCCCTGCCCGATCGCGCCGTCGTCGTCGACGAGCACCATCCGGCCGCAGTGGCATTCGCGCGTGGTGGCGGCGTCGGCGACATCTGGATGCGCAGCTCGATACCGATGGCGCGGGGTCTCGGGTTCAGCGGCGCCGTCCGCGCTGCCGCGCTGGTGGCGGGCCTGGCGCAAGGTCGTCCTGAGGCGACCATCGCCGAGCTGCGCGACGACGCGCTGGCGCCGGGCGCCGAACTGGAGGGC
>JACCUL010000074.1 GCA_013811855.1 Acidimicrobiia bacterium | reverse complement strand
TCGCGCAGCAGGCGCAGGTGGTCGAGCACGCGGTCGGCGAGCCCGGCCGAGTGGGCCATGGCGTGGCCGGCGATGATCGCCCAGTCCTCCGCCGTGCTCTCGGTCATGGCGTGGAACGTCGCCGCCGACTCATCGGTGTTCGGGACCGCAGTCATGGCTCCGATGATGCCACGGTCGATACCGTGCTGCCCTTCAGCCGAGAGGAGCCCGACGCTCGATGCGACGCACCCTGTTCGAGGACATCCACGACGACTTCCGGACCTCCTTCCGGACGTTCCTCGAGCGCCACGCCGTGCCCGCGCACGAGCGCTGGGAGGCCGACGGCATCGTCGATCGGGAGTTCTTCGCCCGCGCCGGTGCGGCCGGGTTCCTCGGCATGTCCATGCCCGAGGAGCACGGTGGGGGCGGCGTCGACGACTTCCGCTTCAACGTCGTGATCGCCGAGGAGATCCAGACGGCCGGCATCAACGCCGCCGGACTCGGCCTCACGCTGCACAACGACATCTGCCTGCCGTACTTCCTCCACCTGGCCGACGACGAGCAGCGGGCCCGCTGGTTCCCGGGCATCTGCTCCGGCGAGCTGATCACCGCGATCGCCATGACCGAGCCGGGCATCGGGTCGGACCTGGCGTCGATGTCGACGGCGGCCGTCCGCGACGGCGACGACTACATCGTCAACGGGTCGAAGACGTTCATCACCAACGGCATCAACGCCGATCTCGTGATCACGGCGGTCAAGACCGACCCGGCACAACGCCACCGCGGCATGTCGCTGCTTGTGGTCGAGCGGGGCACCGACGGGTTCGAGCGGGGCCGGAACCTGGACAAGATCGGCATGCACGCCCAGGACACCGCCGAGCTGTTCTTCACGGACGCGCGCGTGCCCGCCGCCAACCTGCTCGGCGGCGAGGGCACCGGCTTCACGTCCCTCGTCACCAACCTGCCGCACGAACGCCTGTCGATCGCCGTCACCGGCATCGCCGCCGCCCGCGTCGCGCTCGACGTCACGCTGGCCCACGTCAAGGAGCGGACGGCCTTCGGCCAGCCGGTGGGCTCGTTCCAGAACACCCGGTTCCGCCTCGCCGAGCTCGCCACCGAAGTCGAGATCGGCCAGACCTTCGTCGACCGCTGTGTGCTGGCGCGCAACGAGGGCACGTTGACGGCGGACGAGGCGGCGATGGCCAAGTGGTGGTGCACGGAGCTGCAGGGGCGGGCCGTCGATCTCGGCGTCCAGCTCCACGGCGGCTACGGGTACATGACCGAATACCCGATCGCCCGCGCCTTCGCCGACGCCCGGGTCACGCGGATCTACGGAGGCACGACCGAGATCATGAAGGAGATCATCGGTCGCCAGCTGGGCTTGTGACGCCGGACGCGTCCGGAAGCCGCCGACCACTGAACACTACGGTGGCTCCGCCATGGACGACGCGCCTCCCGCGGCCTCCACGACCGATCGCTGGTGGCGCCGTCCCGATCCGATGTGGCTCGTCGCCGCCGTCGCCGTCCTGCCGATCGTCGTCCACGTCGTGCGCTACCTGGTCGACGGCGCGGCGCCGATCGGCGATGCCGCCTACTTCACCGTGCGTTCGGTGGACGTCGGGACACGGCACCATCCGCTGCTCGGCGCGTGGTCGTCCGGCTCGGCGGCGCTCACGGCGCCGGTCAACAACCTCGGTCCGCTGCAGCTCGACCTGCTGGCCCCGTTCACGAAGGTCGCCCCGTTCGCCGGCACGTTCGTCGGCATCGCGGCGATGAACGCGGCCGCGGTCGTCGGTGTCGGGGCGGCCGCCCGGCGGGTCGGCGGTCGGGGGATGGCGATGGTGGCCCTGGCGACGATCAGCGTCGTGACGTGGTCGCTCGGGTCGTTCCTGCTCGTCGACGCCCGCCAGCAGCACGCGTTGATGCTCCCGTTCGGCTGCCTGCTGTTCCTGTGCTGGGTGGTCACCGCTGGTGATCGTGCCGCCGCCCCCTTCGCCGTGTTGACGGGAAGCCTCATCGTCCAGACCCACCTGAGCTACCTGTTCCCGGTCGTCGCCGTCGCCGTCACGACGGTGACCGTGGCCGTCATCGGGTGGTGGCGATCGCGGCGCGCCGTCGACCCGCCGGCGTCGACCAGGTGGTACGTCGGGCCCACGGCGATCAGCGTCGTCGTCCTCGCCGTCTGCTGGGTCCAGCCGCTGATCGACCAGCTCTGGGGGCGGGGCAACATGCGCAACCTCCTCGGCGCCGCCGACGAGGGCAAGCCCGGCCCCGGGCTGGGCCGAGGTCTGCGGATCCTGGCGACGGTGTTGACCGATCCGAGCGCCTGGGGCCGGGAGGGGTTCGCCCGGTTCGACCCGGCCTTCCGTCTCGTCGGGACAGGCCGGGCGGCGG
>JACCUL010000069.1 GCA_013811855.1 Acidimicrobiia bacterium | reverse complement strand
GCGCCAGCTGGACCCGCTCGGCGCCGTCGGCCCTGCGGCAGTTGTTGTCGTACATCGGCCGGTTCTCGACGGCGATCATCGTCGCCGCCAGCTCGTCTGCTTCCAGCTCGAGCGGCCCGACGAGGCGCACGGCGGCGGGGAACTCGCAGGCGGTGAGCAGCTCCCGATAGGCGTCAGCCAACTCGTGAACCGGCCGGCCGATCACGTCGGCCACCGTGCCGAACGCCTCGGGCGCGCCGGCGACGTTCCACGCCAATGCCGCGCCGAGGCCGACGGCGACGGACACGCCATGGGGGACGTGAGTCAACGTTCCCAACGAGTGACCGATCGAGTGGGCGATCCCCGTACCGCCGCCGTCGATGGCCAGTCCGGCCAGCAGCGCCGCCTCCTGCATCGCCAGCCGGATCTCGAGGTCGGTGCCGTCGGCCACGGCGGCTGGCAGGTGCTCGAGCACGAGACGGATGGCGTGGAGCGCCGGCCCGGCGACGATGGCGTTGCTGCGCCGGCCGGTGACGGCCTCCACGGCGTGAACGAAGGCGTCGAGGCCGGTAGCGGCCGTGAGATGGGGCGGCAACGTCGCCGTCGCGGCCGGGTCGAGCAGGACGAGCACGGGCAGGAGCTCGTCACCCCACGTCCACACCTTGCGGCCTGCGGCGTCGCTGACGATGCAGGTCCGTGTGACCTCGGACCCGGTGCCAGCGGTGGTGGGAATGGCGACGACGGGCGCCGGCACGGGGAGCGGGTTGGCACCGAGCGCGTAGTGCTCGATGCCGTGCGGGGCGCCGGCGATGGCGGCGGCCTGCTTGGCCGTGTCGAGGGCCGAGCCGCCGCCGGCGCCGATGACGACCGGCGCGCCAGCGGCGCGTACCAGTGCGGCGACATCGTCGACGGACTGCGCCGTCGGCTCGCCCGGCGCCACGATGTGGAGGTGGCACACGTCCAGCGCCGCCAACGCGGCTTGGATGCGGCCGGCGTAGCCGGATGCGACGACGGCGCCATCGGCGACGATCACGGCCGTTGTGCGGCCGAACGGTCCGCCGGGCTCGGCCAGCCGGTCGAGGCCGTTGCGGCCGGTGACGACAGCGGGCAGGCGACCGCCGGGATGGTCGGCGCGGTCAGCCATCGCCGTTCACCGCGCGACCGTGCGGCCAAAGACTGTTGATCGACGGCATTCCCGCACTGTATGGTGCGCCCCATCGGAGGGTACGAATCGTGTGCCGCTCGATGACCACGGGGAGGGTCGATGGACTGGAAGCGTTTCGATGGGGTTCGTCACAACGTCGGGCCGGTCCATCTCGACCTGGTCGAGTCGTACGCCCAAGGGCGGATCAGCCGACGGCAGTTCGTCCGCCGTGGCGCCGTGATCGGCCTCTCGGTGCCGATGATCAGCGCCGTCATCGCCGCTTGCGGCGATGACGATGCGAGCAGTCCGACCGGCGGGGCGGGCACGCCCGGCACGGGGTCGGCGCCCGGCACGACGCCCGGCACGGCGTCAGGATCGACGACCGCTCCTGGCACGGGACCGGCCACCACGCTCGTCGGCGGCACGCCTGGTGGGATCATCACCGTCGGGGCGCAGATCCCCGGTGCGCTGGACCCGATCGCGATGCAGGACCTCGGCGCGTACGGGCTCATCGCCCAGTGCTTCGAGTTCCTCGCGACGCTCGGCGACGACGGTCGCATCGCCCCCGGTCTGGCCGAGTCGTGGGAGCCCAACGAGGACGGCTCGGTGTGGACGTTCCAGCTGCGCCAGGGCGTCAAGTGGCAGGACGGGTCGGACTTCTCGTCGGCCGACGTCGCCGCCACGATGGATCGCCTCGTCGCGGCCGCCAACGCCGGTCTTGCCGGCGTGATCGAGGAGGGCGCGGTCGATGCCACCGACCCGAACGTCGCCGTGTTCAACCTCGCCGCGCCCAACGGCAACTTCCCGGCGTTGGTGTCCGTCTTCAACGCCCAGACACCGATCACGCCGGCCGCGTTCGAGAGCGGGATGACCCTCGACGGGGCGCCGAACGGCACCGGGCCGTGGAAGCTCGACCGCTTCGACGCCGCCACCGGGTGCACGTTCGTCCGCAACGACGCCTGGTGGGGCGGGCAGGTCCCGCTCGACGGCACCGAGTTCCAGTTCTTCGACGACCTCGGCACGATGCTCACGGCGATGCAGGGCGGCTCGGTCGACGCGCTGATCCAGTTCTCGGTCATCGGCGGTGACGCGTTGCTGAGCAGTCCCGACTTCAAGGTCCTCGATATCCAGACGGCGACCCACCGCCAGGTCTGGATGCGCACCGACGAGGGCCAGTTCGCCGACAAGCGGGTGCGCCAGGCGTTGGCGTTGACGTTCGACCGTGATCAGATGCTCGAGACACTCTTCCGCGGCCGGGGCAACATCGGCAACGATCACCCGATCGCCCCGTTCTTCCCGTACTTCGACGAGAGCGTGCCGCAGCGGACCAAGAACATCGACATGGCCAAGCAGTTGCTCACCGACGCCGGCATCGACGGTCTGAGTGCCGCGCTGCAGATCCCCAACCTGCAGGAGATCCCCGAGCTGGCCCAGCTCATCGTCGCCGGTGCGGCCGAGGCCGGCATCAACCTGCAGATCGCCCAGGAGAGCACGCAGACGTTCTACGGATCCCAGTGGTGCCCCGGTGAGCCGGCCGATCCGCCGTGCTCCGGCGCCGCCGAGCTCGGCATCGTCGACTACGGCGACCGCCCGACACCTGACATCTATCTCAACGCGGCGCTCAAGACGAACGGGATCTGGAACTCGTCGCAGTACTCCAACCCCGACCTCGACGCCGCTTTCTCCGAGTTCCAGAGCTCCGTCGACGTCGAAGGGCAGAAGGCGGCGTGCAAGACGATGGAGACGATCCTCAACGACGAGGTGCCCGTCGGCCTGCCGTTCTTCTACAACTTCCTCTCCGGGCACTCGACCGAGATCCAGGGAGTTCGCATCACGGGGCTCGGCCAGATGTTCCTCGACAAGGCTTCACGAGTCTGACGGCCGGCGTTCGGGAGTGCTGAGCGAGCGCCGGGGGATGAGGAGCGCCTGATGGCCCGCTACATACTCCGGCGCCTCGCGTTCTCGATCATCACGCTGTTCCTGCTCGTGACGGTCGTCTTCCTCATCACGAACGTCTTCCCGTCCGACCCTGGGCGCCAGATCGCCGGTCCGTTCGCCTCCCAGGAGCAGGTCGACGTCCTGAACGAGCAGCTCGGTACCAACGATCCGCTGCTCAACCAGTACGGGCGGCTGCTGCGCAGCAGCGTGACGTTCGACTACGGCGATTCGTTCCAGGTCGGTCAGCCCGTGAGCGAGCTGCTGTGGCCGGCGCTCGGCCGCTCCGCCAAGCTCGTCCTCTACGGCCTCGTGCTGACGGTGCCGGCGGCCATCGCCGCCGGGATGTTCGCCGCCCGCCGTCGCAACACGTTCATCGACAGGGGCATCGTGACGCTCGGCGTGGCCAGCTCGTCGATCCCCGAGTTCGTGTCCGGTGTGGCGTTGCAGTACTTCATCGGCGTCAAGCTCGGCTGGTTCGAGGTCCTGGCGTTGGCTCCTCGCGGGTCGAACCTGATCACCGAGCTCAAGCACCTGACGCTGCCCGCTCTCTCGCTGCTCGTCGTGTACTTCGGCTACATCGCCAGGATGACGCGAGCGGGCACGATCCAGGCTCTCGACGCCGACTACACCCGTACGGCGACGATGAAGGGACTGTCCACCCGCCACGTCATGCGTCGCCACGTGGCGCGCAACGCGTTGCAGCCGACCGTTTCGGTCGTCGGGACGCAGATCGGCTACCTGTTCAGCGGCCTCATCGGGCTTGAGCTGATCTTCAACTATCCGGGCGTCGGCCGGCTGATCTACAACGCGTCGACGAGCAAGGACTTCCCGCTGCTGTCGGCCGGCGTGATCCTCGTGGGGATCATCTACATGATCTGCACGCTGGCCGCCGACTTGATCATCGCCTGGATGAACCCGCGCGCCCGTCTCCAGGTGACGTCGTGAGCATGCAGGTTCCGCCGCCGGATGCGGACGGTGCGGCCGCCGCCGTCGAAGTGGATGCCGCCGTCGCCGCCGGCGACGACGTCATCGGTGAGGCCGGGCCGATCACGGGTCTTGCGTACGACATGCGGGGCGAGCGGCGTCAAGCCGCTCGCGAGCGGCGACGCCTGCTCCTGCGCCGTCCCGGGTTCATCATCGGCGTGCTGATCATCCTGACGTGGATCGTGTGCGGCGTCGGTGGCGACAAGATCACGCCGTCGGACCCGCTCGTCCCGAACGACACGTCGAGCCTGAGCCCACGCGCCGGTCACCTGATGGGCACCGATCAGCTCGGTCGCGATGTCCTATCGCGAGTGATGGCTGGCGCGCGCGACGTCCTCATCGTCGCCCCGCTGGCGGCGACGTTGAGCGTCATCGCCGGCGCGTTCCTCGGCCTGCTGATGGGCTACTACAGGGGGTGGGTGGACGAGATCCTCAGCCGGCTGGTCGAGGTGCTGCTCTCCATCCCGGTGATCCTCATGGCGTTGCTCATCACGGCGACGTTGGGCTCCTCCAAGATCGTCGTGATCGGCACCGTCGCCGTGCTGTTCACCCCGATCGTCACCCGTACGGTTCGCGCCGCTGTGCTGTCGGAGGCCCAGCTCGACTACGTGACGTCCGCTCGCCTGCGCGGCGAGAAGGGTCTGTTCGTGATGACCCGTGAGATCCTGCCCAACATCACACCGACGATCCTCGTGGAGTACACCGTGCGCATCGGCTACGCCGTGTTCACCGTCGCCACGTTGTCGTTCCTCGGTGCCGGCATCCAGCCGCCGTCGCCGGACTGGGGTCTTGCCGTCTCCGACACGTACGCGCTGATCCCGGCCGGGCAGTGGTGGCCGACGCTGTTCCCGGCGCTGGCCATCGCCAGCGTGGTCGTGGCCACCAACCTGGTGGCCGATTCCATCGAGGCGGCGCTCGCCGCATGACCAGGCGGACCGCCGCGAAACGGAGCTCGCCATGAGTGACACCGCCGTCAAGACCAAGTACGCACTGGAGATCGAGGACCTCCAACTGGCCTATCTGGTGCGCGGCATCCCGCGCGAGGTGTTGCGCGGCGTCAACCTCCATGTGCGTCCCGGCGAGGCCTATGGCCTTGTCGGCGAGTCTGGTTGTGGCAAGTCGACGACGGCGTACGCGGCGCTGCGCTACCTCCCGAGCAACGGTCGCATCACCGGCGGACGGATCCTCGTCGGCGGCGACGACGTGACGAAGATGTCGGACAAGGAGTTGCGCCTGTTCCGCGCCCACCAGGCGTCGATGGTCTATCAGGACCCGGGCGGGGCGCTGAACCCGACGGTGAAGATCGGCCGGCAGGTGGTCGAGGCGTTCACCGTGCTCGGCCACGACCGGCGCGATTCGGAGCAGGAGGCACTCGACGCCCTGCGTCGCGTGCGCATCGCCGATCCGACCCGGGTCATGCAGCGGTTCCCGCACCAGTTGTCGGGCGGCATGCAGCAGCGCGTCGTGATCGCCATGGCGCTGGCGTGCAACCCGCAGCTGCTCGTGCTCGACGAGCCGACGACGGGTCTCGACGCCACGGTGGAGGCCGAGGTGCTCGACCTCGTGCGCGCGCTGCGTCACGAGACCGACGCCGCCATCTTGCTGATCGCGCACAACCTCGGTGTGATCCGCTCGATGTGCGACCGGGTCGGCGTCATGTACGCCGGCAAGCTCGTCGAGGAGGGCGACGCCGTCGAGGTGTTCGAACAGCCCAAGCATCCGTACACCATCGGGTTGCTCGAGTGCCTGCCGCGCCACGGCGTGCGCAAGACGCAGCGGGCGTTGTACACCATCCCCGGCACGCTGCCCCAGATCGGTACGCCGTTGCCGACGTGCGTGTTCGTCGATCGGTGCGCGCTCGCCGACGAGACCTGCCGGACGGTCGTGCCGCCCGTCGTCGACGTCAACGAGAACAGTCCGGCCAACCGCCACATCAGTCGCTGCCACCACATCGACCGCCTCAACCAGATGCCCGAACCACCGGAGGCGGAGGTCGAGGCGGTCCTCGAGGGCAAGATCGTCATCCAGATGAACGACCTCTCCAAGACGTTCCGTCAGCACGGCAACGACGTGCCGGCGCTGGTCGGCATCCAGCTCGGCCTCGGCGACGGCGAGACGGTCGGGCTCGTTGGCGAGTCGGGTTCGGGCAAGACCACGCTGGCGAAGGCGATGCTGGGCATCTACGAGCCCGACGCCGGCAGCGAGATCAAGCTCGACGAGCACCTGTTGGCCGGCAAGGCCGCCAACCGCCCACCAGAAGACATGCGGGCGATGCAGATGGTGTTCCAGAACCCCGACAGCGCGCTCAACCGCACGTGGACGGTGCGACGCATCCTGAAGCGGACCGTGAAGAAGCTCACGGGCATCACCGGCGAGGCCGCCGACACGCGGCTCGAGACCCTCGCCGACGCGCTGCGGCTCTCGCCCCGTCACCTCGACATGCGACCGCGTCAGCTGTCGGGTGGCCTGAAGCAGCGTGTGGCCATCGCCAGGGCCTTCGCCGGCGATCCCCGCGTCGTCGTGTGCGACGAGCCGACCAGCGCGCTCGACGTCTCCGTGCAGGCGGCCATCCTCAACCTGCTCTCGGACTTGCAGAGCTCGGAATCGACGAGCTACCTGTTCATCAGCCACGACCTGGGCGTCGTGCGCTACCTCGCCGACCGCATCGTCGTGATGTACCTGGGGCGCCTGCAGGAGGAGGGGACGACGGACCAGATCTTCAACGGTCCGCACCACCCGTACACCGAGGCGCTGCTGTCCGCCGTGCCCAGCGTCGACGGGGAGCCGAGCGAGCGCATCCGCCTGTCCGGCGAGATCCCCAGCCCCGCCAACCCCCCTTCGGGATGTGTGTTCCACACCCGCTGCCACCGCTTCATGGAAGGGCTTTGCGACGTCGAGGAGCCGCCCGTCGTCGAGATCGAGATGGGCCACCGCATCCGCTGCCACCTCGCGACGACCGGCGAGCTCGCCGCCGAACCCGTCGTCGCCGTCTGACCCCGGCCACCGTGATGGCGTCGGCGGCCGCCGGTCAGGTCTGCTTGATGGCTCCCTTGACGGACTCCAGCACGTCCGGGGTGATCTCGGTGATGCCGTGGGTCTCGGCGGCGTGCGGGGCGACCTGGGTGAGCAGCTCCTCCTCGGAGTCGGCTTCGAACGTGGCGTCGCATCCGGGCATGACGTCACCGCAGGCGAGGGCGTAGGGCATGGGTTCCTCCTGTCGTCGGACGAACAGTAGTGACCGGCGACGACGTGGGCCGTCTGTGGGTCCGGAGCGAGGTCCGGCCACCGGGTCGATCGCGTCCAACCCGTAGCGTGGGGTCCATCGACGATCCGCTGCTGCAACCGTTCCAGCTGCGCCACCTGACGTTGCGCAACCGGGTCTTCTCGTCGTCGCACGAGCCGGCGTACTCCGAGGAGGGGATGCCCAAGGACCGGTACCGGCTGTACCACGTCGAGAAGGCCAAGGGCGGCATCGGCATGACGATGACGGCGGGCTCGGCGGTGGTCGCCGAGGACAGCCCACCGGCGTTCGGCAACCTGCACGGCTACGACGACGCCATCGTGCCGTGGATCAAGCGGATGAGCGACGAGGTCCACGAGCACGGCGCGGCGTGCATGATCCAGCTGACCCACCTCGGCCGGCGCACGGGATGGGCGCAGGACGACTGGCTGCCGGTGCTCGCGCCGTCGCCGCTGCGCGAGCCGGCGCACCGGGCCACACCGAAGGCGGCCGAGGACTGGGACATCGAGCGCATCGTCGGCAAGTACGCCGATGCGGCCGAGCGCATGCACGCCGGCGGCATGGACGGGATCGAGCTCGAGGCATACGGCCACCTGCTCGACCAGTTCTGGTCGCCGCTGACGAACCGCCGCGACGACGAGTACGGCGGCTCGCTCGACAACCGGCTGCGCCTCGCCCGGCGCGTGCTCGCCGCGGTGCGCGAGCGGGTCGGCTCCGAGCTCGTCGTCGGCATCCGCATGGCCATCGACGAGACGCGGCCCGGCGGCATCGACGCCCCAACGGGTCTCGACATCCTCGCCCGCCTGGAGTCCGAGGGGTTGATCGACTTCGTCAACGTGATCCGCGGCTACATCGCCGACGAGCCGGCCCTGACCGAGGTCATCCCGATCCACGGCATGCCGTCGGCCCCGCACCTCGACTTCGCGGGCCGGGTACGCGGGGCGACGCAGCTCGCCGTCCTGCACGCCTCCAAGGTCGACGACGTGGCGACCGCCCGCCACGCCATCCGCGAGGGCAAGGTCGACCTCGTCGGCATGACCCGCGCCCACCTGGCCGACCCGCACATCGTGCGCAAGATCATCGCCGGCGAGGAGGCCCGCATCCGTCCGTGCGTGGGCGCCACGTACTGCCTCGACCGCATCTACGAGTCGGGTGAGGCGCTGTGCATCCACAACGCCGCCACGAGCCGTGAGGCGACGATGCCCCACGACATCGAGCCGGCGGTGGTGGCCCGCCGGGTGGTCGTGGTCGGCGCCGGGCCGGCCGGGCTGGAGGCGGCTCGGGTCGCCGGCGAGCGTCGCCACGCCGTCACCGTGCTCGAGGCGATGCCGTGGGCGGGCGGGCAGATCCGCCTCGCCGCCCGCAAT
>JACCUL010000016.1 GCA_013811855.1 Acidimicrobiia bacterium | reverse complement strand
CCGCCGGCACCTGCGGATGGGTACGGAACACCGGCCCGTGGAGCCGCGCCGCGCGCCCGTGGCCGGTCTGCGGAGCACCCGAGCGGCGCTCGAGGAGGCGCCGGCAGGGCACCCCGAGTTGGCGGGCGACCTGCCGGGCGACGAGCTCGGCCTGGTCGAACCCCCTGGCCCGCCGGCGACGGGCGCTGGTCGGCGCCCAGGTGACCACGCCTGGGCGCACACCGGCCGCCACGAGCCGGTTGACCAACAGCCCGGCCAGGTGGCCGGCGACCTGGCGACGGTTGCGGTACTTGAAGCCGAGCAGGATCCGGCGCACCCGCCCGCTGAAGGGCGCCGCCACGAGGACGCCGTGCGGCCCCACGGCGGGGCGAGCGGCCAGCGCGAACCGACACGTCCTGCACAGCGCGCCGCCAGGAGCGTCACATCCGGCGCAACGAACATCGAAGATCATGCGGTCGATCCTGACAAGGGGGTGTCACAGCCACCAGCAACGGGCCCCGCCGGATCCCCGCTCGGTCACGGAAGTGGTTCCTGGCGACCACTTCGGTGACCGAGACGAGCGTGCGCGTGCTGGACTGGGGCGATGCGGTTGCCCGATCCGTGCCTCGTGGTGCTGGTCGGTCCGGCGGGATCGGGCAAGACGACGTGGGCCAGGCGGTGGTTCGCGCCGACGGCGATCGTCGGCACCGACGATCTCCGGGCCGTCGTCGGCCACGGGCCCCACGACATGCGGGCCACGCCCGACGCCCTGGCGGTCGCCGAGCTCGTCACCGATCGGCGGCTGCGACGCGGGTTGACCACCGTCATCGACTCGACCGGGCTCGACCGTCGCGTCGTGGCGCGGTTCCAGCGCCTGGCCGAGGGCGCCGGGGTGCCGTCCCACGCCGTCGTCATGACGACCGACGAGCGGACGTGCCGAGCCCGCAACCGCCAGCGTCCGGAAGCGGTCGCCGCCTCCGTGCTCAGCGCGCAGCTGCGGTCGATGGCCACGACGGTGGCGGCGCTCGACGGCGGCCAGCACGGATTCGCCGCCGTCCATCGCACCGGTGACGACGAGCCCGTCCACCTCGTGCCGGCCCGGTTCCATCCCACCCCGGAGGCGGCCCGACGTCAGAAGGACGAGCCGATGACGATGCGCTTCGGCCTGCAGATCGGCCGGTTCACGTGGCCCGGCGCGCCGGCCGAGACGGCGTCCCGGCTGCGCGACATCGCCGTTTCCGCCGAGGAGGCCGGCTTCGCCTCGCTGTCGGTGATGGACCACATGGTGCAGATCCCGCAGGTCGGACGGGAGTGGGAGGACATGCTGGAGAGCACGGCGACGCTCGGCTACCTGGCCGCCGGCACGTCGCGCCTCCGGCTCGGTGCGCTGGTCACCGCCATCACGTACCGCAACATCGCCCACGTCGCCAAGATCGTCGCCACGCTCGACGTGCTGTCCGGCGGTCGGGCGTTCTGCGGGCTCGGCGCGGCCTGGTTCCGCCGCGAGCACGAGCTCTACGGCTGGGCGTTCCCGCCCACCGCGACGAGGTACGAGCTGCTCGAGGACGCGCTGCGCCTCTTGCCGCTGATGTGGGGCCCGGGTACCCCGCCGTTCGAGGGGCACCACGTCTCGGTCCCGGCGGCGACGTGCTACCCGCGGCCGTTGCAGGAGCACGTGCCGATCCTCGTCGGCGGATCCGGCGAGCGCCGCACCCTCCGGCTCGTCGCCGAGCACGCCGACGCCTGCAACATGTTCGGCGAGCCGGACGTCGTCGCCCACAAGATCGACGTCCTGCGGACGCACTGCCGCGACGTCGGGCGCGATCCATCCGCCGTGACCGTGACGCACCTGGCCGAGGCCGCCGTGATGGCGCCCGACGGCGAGCGGTACGACGCCGCCGTCGGCACCGTCGAGGAGCAGATCGGCCGCTACCGCCTGCTGGCCGAGGCCGGGGTCGAGGAGGCGATCGTGGCGCTCCACCTCGACGGCACGCCAGCCCAGGTCGCCGCGTTCGCCCCGGTCATCGCGGCGTTCGCGTGAACCGAGGACGGCGGGCGAGGTGAGACGTCAGCGGGCGAAGACCTCGCCGTCGTCGGCGAAGGCCTTGAACTCCAGGGCATTGCCGGCCGGGTCGAGCACGAACATGGTCCAGTGCTGGCCGGCCTGACCCTCGAACCGCAGTGACGGCTCGATGACGAACGCCACACCGCGGACCCGTAACCGGTCGGAGAGCTCGTGGAACGTCGGGACGTCGAGAAGCACGCCGAAGTGCGGCACGGGCACGTGACGGCCGTCGACGTCCGAGGTAACCCGGACCGGCGCCCGGCCCCCGTCGGGGTCCAGGTGGGTCACGACCTGGTGCCCGAACAGCTCCCAGTCGATCCAGTGCTCAGACTCCCGCCCCCGCCGACACCCGAGCACGAGGCCGTAGAACTCGGCCGCCGCCGCCAGATCGTCGACGGTCACGGCGAGGTGGAAGCGGAACCGCTGGCTCGGCGTGTGGTGACGCCGCTCCGCGTGCGCGTCGAGATGACCCCGCACCGGCAACCGGTCCACCCGGAGCGGCCCGGCCACGTCAACGACCCCCGCGTCGAGAGTCGTGCATCCGTTCGTTGGCCATCGATGTTCCAGCCCTGACAGAACGAGATGCCCTTGGAAACGAAGCTCGCCCTGCTGGTCGAAATTGTACATCGGACCGCGCCCACCATGCACCCGGAATCTGCGCTCGATCGCGCCGGCGCCACCGTCAGGGCAGGGCATCGAGGATGAGCGAGGCCGTGGACCCGAGCTGGTCGCACATGGCCTGGCGGGCCTCGGCCGCCCGGCCGGCCAGGATGCTCCTCACCACGGCGCCGTTCTGGGCATCGGCGGTCGCCGGACCGGCCAGGTTCGACAGCGCCGTCAGCACGTCGTCGAGGCGGATCTGGACCTCCGCAACGGCGGCCGCCAGCAGCGACGAACCGGAGAGCTCGCCGATCAGCACGTGGAGCTGGATGTCGGCCAGGCGCGCCGCCCGGCCCTTGCGCGCGGTGGTGTCGACGAGCCGGTCGGTCAGCCGCATCCGGTCGGCGGCCGTGATGTCGCGAGCGGCGGCGAGCTCGGCGGCCCCCGGCTCGACGACCGCCCGGTACGCCAGGAGATCGAGGACGTCGGCCCGTCGCAACGCGGCGCGGTCCCGATCGACGACAGGTGGGCCGTCCTGGACCACCGTCGTCCCGCCCGCCCGGCCGCGCCTGGTCTCGACGACGCCACGGTCGGCCAACGCCTGCAATGCGGCCCGCAGCGTCATGCGGCTGACGCCCAGCTGCACGGAGAGGTCCCGCTCCGCCGGCAGGCGCTCACCCACCCCGACGGCACCGAGACGGACGGCGGCGAGCAGGTTCTCGATCGTCTGCTCGAGGGTGTTGCGCTCCTTGACCGGGCGCAGGAGGGGACTCAGGTTCACGGGTGGAGGACCGTTCGTTCTCTGACCGATGACCCGTGGCGGCCATCGGTCTGCTCGGCGAGCCTATGGGAACCCTGAAACGTTCGGCGACCCGGCCCCCGGCGCGATCAGGCGAGCACGAGCTCGCGCAGTCCGAGGCCCATGATGAAGAGGCACCCAACGCCGTAGAGCAGGTGCTCGCGACCTCGGGCGAACGGACTGGAGCGATAGCTGTAGAGGATCCCGACGGCGATCAATGCGCTGAAGCCGTACAGCGCGTGCAGTGGCGCCGGCTCACGATCCTCGCCCGCGATGAGGATCGTGCCCGTGATCGCCTGCGCCAGCGCGGTGAGCTGGGCGAGGACGAGCAGCGCCCACAGCGGTCGACCGCGCCACGCCGGCCACCGGTGGGCGCCGAGCGACCAGATCCCGGCGACGGCATTGGCTCCGATCAGCACCCAGGCGACGACACCGTGCAGGTCGAAGGCGACCGAGCCGATCACGCGCAGTACTGGCCGCCGAAGATCACGGTGACCGTGTCCTCGGGCTCACCGCCCGTCAGCAGGCCGCGCAGTGCGTCGTCGACGTAGAAGCTCGCATCGATGAGCCCGGGCTCGCCCGGATCGACGGTGACCTCGCCGTAGGCCTGACGCAGGTCGGCGACGGCGCTGCCGAGCCCGATCCCCTCCGGCGTGAGGAGGCCCGGTGGGCCGAGCCCGGCGGCGTCGACGGTGCCGTAGCCGAAGCCGTACAGGTGCCGACGACCGTGGGCGAACGGCGACTCGTCGCCGAGCAGCAGCGAGAGCGAACCCCAGCTGACCCGACGCACGACCGTACCGGCGCAGGAGCTGATGGCGAACGGGTCGACCCAGCCGGTGTCGTCGTCGGGCTCACCGAGCAGGGCCGTCATCTCGGTCAGCGCGGCGGCCGCCGGGATGCCGAATGCCGCCTCGCCGAGGCCGTCCCGGCCGAGCGCCAGCGAGAGCTCGGGATTCGGCGGCGCCGTGG
>JACCUL010000505.1 GCA_013811855.1 Acidimicrobiia bacterium | reverse complement strand
GTGGCCACGCCTACGCGGACATCGAAGCCAACGGACATCTCGACGGTGAGATCACGCGCCTGAGCGAGATGCGTCTTACCGCGCTCGAATCGCGCATCGACGCCGACATGCGGGCCGGTCGACATCGTGAGGTCGTCGGCGAGCTCGACGCTCTCACAGCCGAGTACCCGTACCGTGAGAGCCTGCGAGCGCTCCACATGCTCGCCCTGTACCGGTGCGGTCGGCAGGCAGAGGCGTTGCGCGCGTATGCCCGCACGCGTGAGTTGCTCGTGGACAACCTCGGGATCGACCCCTCCCCCGAGCTGAGGGGCCTGGAGCGCCGGATCCTGGCCCAGGATCGCGACCTCTTGATCAGCGTCGGACCAACCGTTCAACGCAGAGCGGTACTGGTCGCCGACGTCGATGATGCCGGATGGCGCGATCCGTGGGAGCGGGAAACGGCGTACGGTCGCCGGGACGACGACCTGGAGGCGGTCGCCGTGACCGAGGGCGGGACCAAGCTGGGCCCGAAGGGCACCGCGGGCTACGTCGTCTTCAGCGATGCGATCAATGCCGTGGGAGCGGCGCGGTCAATCGTGAACGAACGCACCCGCATCGCGATCGACGTCGGCGACCTCGAAATGCGCGACGACGAACCGGTCGGACCGCCGCTCGCACGCGCCGCGCGGCTGGTCGCCATCGCCCATCCCGGACAGGTACTCCTGTCGTCGGCTGCCCATGACGCGCTCGCCGCCGACGCGCAGACCGGGTGGGCCGCCGAATCACTCGGGCGGTTCGACATCGTCGGGCTCGACCCGGCCGTTCACGTCTACCAACTCGTCGGCCGCGGGTTCGGCTCGGACTTCCCGGCGCTGCGTGTCGACCGATTGCCACCACCGGTCCCGGGTGGCGTCGAGCGCTCGGTGCCGGGCTACGAGTTGCGACAGCTGATCGGCACCGGGCAGCTCGGCGAGGTGCATCGGGCGTACCAGCCGGCGGTCGGCCGCGAGGTCGCGCTCCGCATCTTCGGCACGGGGATGGTGGGCCATCCGCAGTTCGTGCGCCGCTTCGAGACCGCTTCGCAGCGGATCACCCGCGTCGAGCATCCGCATGTCGTTCCCCTCCTCGATTACTGGCGCGAGCCGAACCGCGCCGTGATGGTGAGCCGCTTGACGACCGGGGGCAATCTCGGCGAACGAATACCGCCGGACGGCTTCGGCCCGGCACCGACGCTCGAGATCGCGGAGACGATCGCATCCGCGGTGGCCTCCGCTCACCGCCACGGCGTGGTGCACGGGCGGATCCGTCCGGAGAACGTGCTGTTCGACGCCGAGGACAACGCCTTCGTGGCGGATCTGGGGATCGACGAGATCTGCTCGGGAGTGATCACGTTCGCGAGCAGTGCGTACGACGCACCGGAGCGACTTGGTGGCGCATTGGCGACACCTGCATCCGACATCTACTCGCTCGGTGTCCTCGTGGAGCACCTGCTGGTCGGCTCGCCACCACCGCTCGACGGGGCGCTCGATGTCGCGCCGGGTCCTGCGTCAGCTGTCGTCCGCCGAGCCACCGATCCCGATCCTCGCCGACGGCAACAGTCGATCGACGAACTGATCGGCGAGCTTCGCGACGCCTTGTCGGTACCGGCCTCGCCGTCGACGACGTTCCTGCCGACGCGCAACCCGTACCGCGGCCTCGAGGCGTTCGAGCAGGCGGACTCCGACGACTTCTACGGCCGCGACCGATCAGTGGCCGAGATGGTCGCCGTTCTCCAGCACGAACGGCTGCTGATCGTGGTCGGCCCATCGGGGATCGGCAAGTCGTCCGCCGTCAAGGCCGGCTTGCTGCCAGCGCTGGCGGCTGGAGCGGTACCAGGCTCCGACGATTGGCTCGTCACCGAACTCGTTCCCGGGCGGGCGCCGTTCGAACAACTCGCCGCCGCGCTCGGGCGCGTCGCCAGCACCGATCTTCCCGACGTCGTTGGGGCGCTCCTGTCCGGGTCGCGCTCCCTCGGTACGGTCGTCGACGAGTTGGCGCCCGGTCACCCCGGCGTGCTCATCGTGATCGACCAACTCGAGGAGCTGTTCACCCAGACCATCGACGACACCGAACGACACGCGTTCCTGCTGATGCTCGGCGCGGTCACGCAGGCGTCCGATTCAACCGTTCGACTCGTCGCCACGCTTCGGGCCGACTACTTCGACCGGCCGCTCGCCTACCCCGGCTTCGACGACGCGATCCACGGTCGGACGGTCGCGCTCGGGGCGATGTCGTCGGGCGAGCTGGCGGACGCGGTGCAGCTTCCTGCGTCCGCGGTCGGGGTTCAGATCGAGGCCGGCGTCGTGGACCGCATCGTCGCCGAAGCCGAGTTGCAGCCCGGCGGGCTGCCACTTGTGCAGCACACCCTGTCGGAGCTGTTCGGAACAAGGAAGAGCAACACGATCACGGTCGCCGACCTCGACGAGGTCGGTGGGGTTACCGGCGCGATCGGTCGCCGCGCCGAGCAGATCTACCAGTCGTTCGACGGGCGCTGCCGCGCCGCCGTGGAGCTGGTGTTCGTCCGGCTCGTCAGCGTCACAGAGGAGCATGCCGACACGCGCAGACGTGTACGCCGGACGGAGCTCGAGCAAGCCGGGATCGCCATCGAAGACCTTGACACGGTGCTCGCCGAGTACGGCAGCCATCGACTGCTGACATTCGATCGCGACCCGGCGAGCCGGACGCCGACGGTCGAGCTGGCGCACGAGGCGCTGCTCACCGAATGGAAGCGGTTCGCACGATGGGTCGACGAGTCGCGCGAGGACCTGCTCGCACGCCGGCGGGTCGAGGCGGCGGCACGCGACTGGGTGAACGCCGGCGCGGATGCGAGCTTCCTCTACAGCGGGGGGCGGCTCGAGCTGGCGGAGGCGTGGGCTCCCGAGTCCCGCTTCGAACTGGGCGACGACGAGCGTCGCTTCCTCGCCGCGAGTCGTGAGAAGACGGAGCGCGACCGGGTCGCGCGATCGCGGCGGCGCCGCCTGGTCACCGGCTTCCTTGCCGCGGCCGCGGTCGCGGCGATGGTGATGGCGGCGACCGCGTTCGTGCAACGGCGCAACGCCGACCGCCAGGCCGACGAGACGCGCGCTCGGGAACTGGCCGGGCTGGCGACCCTCGCCATCGACGAAGACCCGGACCGTGCCATCCTCCTCGGCCTGGCGGCCATGGAGCGCAGTGACCAGCCGTCCGCCGAGGTGATCTCGGCTCTGCACCGCGCAACTCACTCGATGCGGGTGACAACCACGATCGACGGCGTGATGCAGTCCTCGATGGACCTGAGCCCCGACGGATCGTTGGTCGCCGTCGACCGCTTGGACCGAACCGGTTACCAGCTCATCGACGCCGCGTCCGGCACGACCGTCGCGGACGTGCCGACCGACTCTGAGCTCACCGATCAGGCGCTCGCCTTCGATCCGACCGGCAACACACTGGCAGTGGCGGAATTCGACGGCGAGAACTACTCGGCGCCCGATGTGGAGCTCTTCGATCTCGCGTCGAGTCGACCGGTCGGTTCGCTCACGGATCCCGAAGCCTTCTACGTGGTCATCGACTACGACGCGACTGGTCGCTGGTTGGGCGGGTTGCGGATCGATGTCGACGGCCAGCTCGGTGCCGCGGTGTGGGACGTCGCCGCGGGCGGGAGCCCGAAGCTGTTCGGTCCGGCCTACGACTTCGAGCTCGGAGGCGACGGCGCGTCGATCGTCGTCGCGGACGGTCCAACGCTGACGGTGCTCGACATCGCGACGGGTCAGAAGACTCGTGAGATCGACACGCCGGCGGGCGTGGAGTACTGGGATCTCGAGATCGACCCGACCGGCAAGTTCGCCGCAATCATCTCCCTCTTGGCACGGCGCGTCGACGTCATCGACATGGCGACCGGTGAGGTTCGAAGGACCCTCGAGTTCCGCGACGAGCCGAGGTTCACGCAGTTCAGCCCCGATGGTCGCGTGCTCGCCGTCGCCGGCAACGACAGCCTGATTCGCCTCTACGACACGGTTGACTTTGTCCAGCGAGCACAGCTCGCCGGAACCTCCGGTGCGCCGTACCAGATGTTCTTCGCTTCGGATGGCGCTCGCCTGGTGTCGGCCCGCAGCGGTGAGGTTCGGATCTGGGACACCGCGCCCGTCGGCCCGCCGGAGTTGCGAGTCTTCCAGGTCTCCGGCGGACTCATCGATCGCCTCGTGGTGGCCGCGGACGAATCGGCCGCCTACGTAACCGTGTACACGAGCTCCGGGAATCTCAGCTCGGTTTACCGGGTCGACCTGCGCAGCAGAGAGGCCGACGAAGTGCTCGGCGACGTCCTGTTCTACTTCTCGACCCGTCCACTCGTGAGTCCTGACCTCTCGGTCGTGGCGACGCTCGACAACGACTACGTCAGCACGCTCATCCAGCTGCCCGGCGGCAACGCCACTCGACTCGCGCGCTGCGAATCCGTGCGGGCCTTCGATTCGAGCGGCCGCGTGGCCGCGCTCGACGCACGGCTGCTGTGCGAGGAGCGGCAACAGGAGCCGGGTGGCGTCAGCCGCATCGTCGACTTGGAGACGGGAGACACCTTCGTCGATCTGGGAGACACCGCCATCTATGCCGCCGCCTTCGGCCCGCCTGGAGATGACGGTCTGCCGCGTTCGGCGATCGTGGAGGATGGCGATTCCGGGGCCCTCACCCTGTACGACCTTGCCACCGGCGATGCGGTCGGGACCTACCTCCCGGACGCCGACTTCGCGCAGAGTGTCGCGATGTCGCCGGACGGCGGACGCCTGGCCATGTTGATGAACAGCGGTCGGCTCACCGTCCTGGATGTGGAGCGGATCGTGGAAGGTGACGACCAGTCGAACGCGATCGCCTTCGACGTCGTCGCCCACACCGCGGGCAGTAAGGCGGTCGCCTTCTCGAACAGCGGATTGATTGCCACCGGATCCTCCGCCGACGGAGTACGCGTGTGGTCCCGCGACGGAGAGCTGCTTGCGAGCGTGCCGACGCAGCAGGAAGACCCCCCGACCTTCGCCTTCGCCCCCGGCACCGACACGCTCTACTACGAGGACGGCGACGGACTCGTCCGGCGATTCGCCATCGACGTGGATGACGTCACCCAACTCGCCCGCTCAGTCGTCACCCGCGGCTTCACCCCGCAAGAATGCGCCCGCTACTTCCCCGACGAACCGTGCCCGACGTTCGACATCTGAGATCCGATCCCGAGTGGTCGCCTTGGTGTATCGTAGGTGTATGACGCGCACGAACATCGACATCGATGACGACGCCTGCGCCGTGGTGATGAGGCGCTACCACCTCTCCACCAAGCGCGACGCCGTGAACTTCGCGCTGCGCACGCTGGCGGTCGAGCCGCTCGACCTCGAGGATGCCCGTCGCCTGCGTGGCTCCGGCTGGGACGGTGACCTGGACGACCTTCGCGCTGCCCGCGCTCGATGATCCTCGTCGACACCTCGGCGTGGATCGAGTTCCT
>JACCUL010000502.1 GCA_013811855.1 Acidimicrobiia bacterium | reverse complement strand
GCGGTGACGTCGCCCAGCACGGCGACCATCGGCGCCACGCCCGGGACGCGTCGCAACGTGCCGTCGAGACCGAGCTCGCCGACGAAGCCGAGGCCCGCCACGGCGTCGACCGGGAGCTGCTCGCTGGCCACGAGGACCCCGATGGCGATGGCGAGATCGAGGCCGGCGCCCGACTTGCGTTGGCCGGAAGGCGCCAAGTTGACGGTGACGGCCTTGCCCGGCCAGCTCAACCCGCTGCTGAGGAGCGCGGCGCGGACGCGGTCACGCGACTCGCGGCAGACCGGATCCGGCATACCGACGATGCGGAAGCCGGGCAGGCCGGTACCGACGTGGACCTCGACGGTGACCGGGTAGCCACTGGCCCCGAGCAGCGCGGCGGACGGGATGGATGCGAGCACGGAGGGCCCTCCCACGGACGGCCCGCCAACGGCGGGTGGGGTCTCGTGCGAGGACGGCAACCGGTCCAAGGACGGTGCCGGTCACCATACCGATGGGGTGTCACAGTTCGTCGGAGGATGCCGGGAGCCGGACCCCTGCCGGCGCGAGAATCACGGCGTGCGGCGACCGAGCGGAACCCTGCGACGTGTCGCGCGGTCAGGAGGCGAGCCGACCAATCGTTACCGTCGCCTTCTTCGGCTGCGCAAGCAGCCGAAGAGAAACCATGCCGCAGTGAGCTCGTCGACCTACCCGCTCAAGCCCTTCGTGCTCGCGACGCTCCTCGTGGTCAGCGCGGCGTGCGGCGACGACGCCGAATCGGGCGACGCTCAGCGGTTCTGTGGCGCGGTGCAGGAGAACCGCGACGCGCTCGTCGAACCCCGGCTGACGTCCCCGGCCGACGCCGCCACGTTGGTCGAGCTGTACCGGCAGGTCGGCGAGCTCGCTCCGCTGGCCATCGAGGAGCACTGGGACGCGCTCACGCTGCTCTACGCGACGGCGAGCACCGTCGATCCGGATGATCCCGAGTCACGGGAGCGGGTCAAGGCGAGGGCGTTCGCCACCGAGCGGTCGGCCATCACCGTCCACGAGTGGCTGCTGCGCACCTGCGCCGTCGACATCGGCCCCGTGGCCACGATCGTCCCCCCGGCCCCGGCGGTGCCCACGACGACGCCGGCCACGATCCCCTGAGTCGCACGGGGCGCGCTCGACGCCGATCCGGGGACGTCCGCCCAGTCGGGTGGTCGGACTCAGCGCGCCCAGATGTCAGGAGCGCGAGACGCTCCGCGTCAGGACAGCTCACCGCGGCGGACCTTGATCTCGTCGACGAGCCCGTAGGCGACGGCCTCCTCGGCCGTGAACCAGCGGTCGCGCTCGGAGTCCGTGCGGATCTGCTCGACCGTCTGGCCGGAGTGCTGGGCGATCAGCTCGGCCATGCGCCGCTTGGTGTAGGCGAGCTGTTCGGCCTGGATGGCGATGTCGGCGGCCTGACCGCGCATGCCGGCAAGGGGTTGGTGCATCATCACGCGGGCGTTGGGGAGCGTGTAGCGCTTGCCGGCGGCGCCGGCCGTCAGCAGGAACTGGCCCATCGAGGCGGCCAGCCCCAGACACACCGTGGCCACGTCGCAGCTGATGAACTGCATCGTGTCGTAGATCGCCATGCCGGCGGTGACGGACCCACCGGGGCTGTTGACGTAGAGCCATATGTCCTGGACGTGGTCCTCGCCCTCGAGGAAGAGCAGCTGCGCGCACACCTGGTTGGCGATGTCGTCGTCGACGGCGGCGCCGAGGATGATCACCCGGTTCTTGAGCAGGCGGTTGAAGACGTCGGACCGGGGATCGAAACCCGCTTCGAGCATGTTCGGCATGACGGACGGCAGGCGCTCGGGCATACCGCCGACGCTATCGCCGGTGTCCAGGCCGACCCGGTGCGGTGTCGTCAGCGGGCCACACCGGAGAACACGACGGCGACGCGCTCCACCGGCCGTGGCGCGCCGTCCGGGACGAGGAGCCCGGCCAGCCCGGCCGTGCCGGTGGCGCTGGCTCGGATACCGGTCGACGCGGCGAGCTCCCCGGCCCGCACGACGACGTCCTCGGGCACGACGATCGGACGACCGCCGCCGTCGCGCAGCACGTCGAACACGCCGAGCCAGTCGTACGTCTCGTCGTCGAGGATCCCGTCCGCGACGGAGTGCGGATCCGCCCACGGCGTCATCAGCTCGGCCCAGCGCGTCGCCGTTGTCCTCGGATCGAGCCCGGCCGCCGCCGCCCATGCCCGCGCCAGCGGCGCGCAGCCCTCGGTCTGCACGGCGTCGAGCCGGACCCTCGACCCGAGCCCCCATCCCGTGCAGGTGGCGAACGCGCCGCCTCCGACCTGCACCACCACCCGGTCGAGCTCGGTGGCGTCGGCCATCTCCCACCCGATCGTCCGCCCGCCGTCGAGGCACAGCGCGTTCTCGGGACCCTGGACGCTGAACGGCACGGCGCCGGCGTCGACGGCCTCGCGGCAGCGCAACACGGCCGGATCGCCTGGCGGGTCGTTGGGCAGCCGCGGACACGCGGTGACAGAGGCGCCGAGCGACGTCAGCACCGTGCGGACGCCGGCGTCGGCCCAGTCGGGCACGTACACCTCCAACGGCCAGTCGACCCGGGCGGCCAGGGTGGCGGCGGCGATGGCTGCGTTGCCGCACGAGGCGATGGCGAGCGGGCGGCGTGGTCCCGGCGCGACGCGCAGTGCCTCGGCCGCCAGCAGGTGCAGCAGGATCCCCACGAGGTGGCGGCCCTTGTGGCTGCCCCCGACGTTGCCGGTCTCGTCCTTGACCCACACGTCGGCGCCCAGCTCCGCCGACAGCGTGGCGTCCGGGGCGAACGGGGTCACGGCGAACCCGCCGGCGACGTCGTGCGCGAGAGCGGTGCAGGCGGCGTCGGTCATCCCGTTTGCCCGGGCGAACGCCCACCACGCCAGGCGCTGTCCGTAGGCGACGAACGGGTTCGGATCGTCGCCGCGCGCCGGCTGGTCGCCGCCGGTCAAAGGATGGAGGACGTGACGTCGATCGTCGGCCGTCGACCGCGGACACGTGAACGGCCACGGGACGGCGACGTCGACCGTCGTCGCGCACACCGCGCACCGCCAGCCGCGCACGCTGGGCGTCACAGGTCTGGACCCGCGAGGACTTCAGCGCCGGCGCGATCAGCCGAACTGTGAGCTGGCGCCGCGGATCTCCGCTGTGTCCGCTCACACTTCGTTGGTCGGACTCTTGTCACGGCGTGGCGACGCGGCCGTTGAACTCGGTGATCATTTCGTCCCACACGGCCGGGAAGCGGCGCAGCCGGCGCCAGAAGTCCTGGCTCCGGCGCTGCTCGAAGAGCTCGAACGGTGTGCCCTGCTGCTCGACCCAGGTGTAGTAGCCGAGGTTGAAGATGCGGTGGCGCTCGCGTTCGGTGAGCTCGATGGCGTGCGCCGTCGGCACGTTGGCGAGGTGCTCACCGAAGACGGCGGCGGCGTCCAGGTTCGTGAACCCGCCGCCGAAGTCGCGGGCGGCGATCTTCTCCCGTTCGCTCGGGTACATCGCCGCCCCGTCGGTGGCGACGGTGACGATGGCGTCGTCGGCGCCGAAACCCAGCAGCTTCGCCGTCGTGATCGCCGCCAGGACGTTGCAGACCGACGACAGGCCCAGGTGGCCGAGCGTGCCCAGGACCGACTGTGGGACGAGCCGCCGGTCGGCCAGGTAGCCGAGCCCATCGTCGCTGCTGAACATCACCGACAGTTGGTCGGTCGCCCGGTCGCTGACGGCGACGACGACGTCGGTGTTCATCACGTTGTGGATCAGCGGCACGTGCTTGTCGCCGATGCCCTGGATGTTGTGCTCCCCGAACCCGTTCTCGAGCAGCGTTGGGCACTCCAGCGCCTCGACGGCGACGATGCGGGTGCCGTAGTGCTCCTTGAGGTGATCGCCGGCGGCGATGGTGCCGGCCGAGCCGGTGGCGCTGACGAACCCGGCCAGCCGCAGCCCGGTCCGTGCGGCGGCGACGTGCTCGAACACATGCCCCAGCGCCCGTCCGGTCACCTCGAGGTGGGCGAGGTGGTTGCCGAACTCGCAGAACTGGTTGAGCACGACGTTGCCCTCGTCCACCGCCAACTCGTTGCAGGCGTCGTAGATCTCCTTGACGTTGGACTCGGTGCCCGGCGTGCGGATGACGTCGTTGGCCGGGTTCTCGCACCACCGCTCCAGCCAGTCGAAGCGCTCCCGGCTCATCCCCTCGGGCAGGATCGCCACGCCCCGGCTGGCCATGATGCGGCTGATGGCGATGCCGCCGCGGGCGTAGTTGCCCGTCGACGGCCAGATGGCCCGGTGCCGGGTCGGGTCGAACTGCCCGGTCACGACGCGCGGCGCCAGGCAGGCGTACGCGGCGAGGACCTTGTGGGCCGTGATCATCGGGAAGCGGTCGCCGAACACGACGATGATCGGGCTGTCGACACCGGTCAGCGAGGCCGGCAGCACGACGTGGTCGGGCACGGCCACGCGCCCGCCGGCGCGGTCGTTGTACCAGTGCAGCCGCCACAGGTTGCGCGCGTCGGGACCCTGCGGGTCGGCGTCGCCGGCCCGGTCGACGGGGATCGAGGCCGGGTCGGCCAGCGCGGCGAACGTCGGGAGCACGATGCCGCGCTCGCGGAACCGCTCGATGCCGTTGGTCAGTGCCTCGTCGTCGATGACGCGCTCGGCCAGCCCGAACTGTCGCTCCAGCGCGTCGTCGATCGTGCTGGCGCCGGGCGTCATCGTCACGTTCGACAGTCTGGCAAGTTCCATCTCGCCGCGAGCTCACTAGGGGCCTGCGCGGGCCGGTCGGCAACTCACTGCGGCAACAATTGCTTCGGCTGCTGTGACAGCCGAAGAAGATGCGCCGTAACGCTGGAGGCCTCGCCTATCGGCTCGGCCTCTAACTTGCCCGTCCATGGCCGAGTTGCACGTCGGGGGGTTGGTCGATCCCGCCGCGCACGAACGCACCGGCGAGGACGTCAAGCTGAAGTCCGAGGACCTCACGATCCACGGCGTCATCGTCGGCATGACCGGGTCGGGCAAGACCGGGCTCGGCATCGTGCTGATCGAGGAGGTGCTGCGCGCCGGCATCCCAGCGCTGCTCATGGACCCCAAGGGCGACCTGACCAACCTGCGGCTGACGTTCCCCGAACTCTCGGCGGCCGAGTTCCGCCCGTGGATCGACGAGTCCCAGGCGCGGGCGGCTGGCGTCACGCCCGAGGAGTTCGCCGCCCAGCAGGCCACGGCGTGGACCGAAGGACTCGCCGGATGGGGCTACGGGCCGGAGCAGATCGACGCGCTCCGGGCGGCCTGCGAGGCGACGATCTACACGCCCGGCTCGCAGTCCGGCGTGCCGATCAACATCGTCGGCTCGCTGCAGGCACCGGCGACCGACGACGCCGAGGTCGTCGGCGACGAGATCGACGGCTACGTGTCCGGGCTGCTCGGCCTCGTCGGCATCGAGGCCGACCCGCTGTCCAGCCGGGAGCACATCCTGCTGGCCAACCTCGTGCAGTGGTCGTGGTCCGGCGGGCGCTCGCTCGACCTGCCGACCCTCGTCGGCATGGTGCAGCAGCCGCCGATCCGCAAGCTCGGCGTGTTCGAGCTCGATCAGTTCTTCCCGGCGAACGACCGCACTGAGCTGGCCATGCGGCTCAACGGCCTGCTGGCCTCGCCGGCCTTCGCCGCATGGGCGGTCGGTCAGCCGCTCGACATCGACGCCATGCTGCGAGCCCCGGACGGTCGGCCGCGCTGCGCCATCGTCACCACGGCCCACCTCTCCGACGAGGAGCGCCAGTTCGTCACGTCCCTCGTGCTGTCCAAGCTCGTCACATGGATGCGGCGCCAGAGCGGCACCACGGAGCTGCGGGCGCTGCTCTACATGGACGAGGTCGCCGGCTACCTCCCGCCGACGGCGGTGCCGCCGACGAAGCGGCCGATCATGACGCTGATGAAGCAGGCGCGGGCGTTCGGTGTCGGCGTCGTGCTGGCCACGCAGAACCCGGTCGACATCGACTACAAGGCGCTGAACAACGCCGGCACGTGGATGGTCGGCCGGCTGCAGACGGAACGGGACAAGATGCGCCTGCTCGACGGCATGAGCGCGGCGGCCGGCGGGTTCGACGTCGGGGCCGTCGGCGACACCATCAGCGGTCTGGCCAAGCGGGAGTTCGTGCTGCGCCGGGCCGGAGAGGATCGGCCCGAGGTGTTCACGACCCGCTGGGCGATGAGCTACCTGCGCGGCCCGCTGACCCGCGAGCAGATCGCCCAGTTGACTGGCACCTTCGACGCCGCGACGACGCCGGCCGCAGCGCAGGCGACGGTGCCGCCCGCAAACCCGGCAAACGCGGCCACCGCGCTGGACGGCGACGCGACGCCGGTGATGCCGACCGTCGCCCATGGCGTGGCCGTTCGATGGGTCGACCCGGCCGCGCCGTGGTTGGCCGAGATCGGCGGCGACCCCATCTCGTCGACGCGGGCCGCGGCCGCCGTGGCCCGGGTCACACTGCGCTACGACGAGTCCAAGGCCGATCTCGTCATCGAGCAGGGGTACGAAGCCGTGCTGTTCCCGCTCGGCACGCCGGCCGACGTCACCCGCAGCGTCGCCGTCGACTACGACGACCGGGACCTGCACGAGGCGGCGCCCGACGGCGTCGTGTACCGGTTGACGGATGCGCCGATCAACGAGTCCGGGTTCTGGAAGGACCTGTCGCGGGACCTCACCGATCACCTAATCCGCAGCAGGGCGCTGGAGGTCCCGATGAACGCCGGCCTCAAGCTGTACGGCCGCCCCGGCGAGTCGGTCGAGGACTTCACGACCCGCTGCCTCCAGGCCGCCAACGAGCGGTCCGACGCCGACATCGCCAGGCTCCGTGACAAGTACGAGCGCAAGCTGGCGACCGCCCAGGACCGTGTCGGGTCGGCCGAGGACGCCGCCGACGTCGCCGCCGAACGGGTCAAGGGGGCCAAGCGCGGGGATCTGTTGTCCTCCGCCGGGACGATCCTCGGCGGCCTCCTCGGCGGGCGCCGCTCCAGCGGTGGTCTGCTCGGCTCGCTCGGCCGGGCCGCCGGCCAGCGTTCCCGCTCCTCCGCCGACACCGCGCGGGTCGAGGCGGCCCGGAACAAGGTCGACCGGCTGGAGCGGGAGGTCGCCGAGCTCGAGGCCGAGCTGGAGCAAGAGGTCACCGAGATCGACGTCAAGTGGATGGAGCTGGCCAAGCAGGTCGCGACGCTCAACGTCTCGCTGGAACGTACCGATGTCAAGGTGACCCAGCTCGTCCTGGCCTGGCTGCCGACGTGACGCACCGATCTGGGTGCGAATCGTCTCGAAAGTGAGACGCTGACGCGCCCAGAACCCAATCTGAGACGGATCGCACCCAGATGTGCCGGTGGAGGGACTCGAACCCACACTGTCGTCCACCTAAAGGACGCGTCTCCTGCCAATTGGACTACACCGGCCGGTGGGGCGACAGCCTACGTGGCACACTCCGACGGCCATGGAGGTGCCCGAGCTCCCGACGCCGGCGCTCGTGATCGAGGCGGACACGATGGAGGCCAATCTGGCCACGATGGCGGCCGCCCATCCCGGTGGCCGGCTCCGACCCCACGTCAAGGCGCACAAGTGCACGGCGCTGGCGGCCCGGCAGCGGGCGGCCGGGCACACCACCTTCACGTGCGCCACGCCGCGGGAGGCGATCGGGATGGCGGCGGCCGGGCTCGGCGACGACCTGCTCGTCGCCAACGAGGTCGTCGACGCGCGTCGGCTGGCGGCGCTGG
>JACCUL010000491.1 GCA_013811855.1 Acidimicrobiia bacterium | reverse complement strand
GTCCTGCTCCTGGCCGCCCGCGATCGGCCATCGGTGGGCGGCGGTGTGCCGGAACTGGTGCGGGTGAACCGGCGGGATACGCGCCTCGGTGCATCGGGCGAGAATGAGCTGGCGGACGCCTTCGCCGGTGAGCGGGCCATGGAGGCCGAGCCAGAGCTCGCGCCGTGCGGCGAGCCGATGGCGGGCCCGGAGTCGCAGGTAACGGTCGACGGCCTCGACGGCCTTCGTGCCGAGTGGCACGACCCGACCGCGCCCGGTCTTCGAGCGGCGCACGACGAGCACGCCAGCGTCGAGGTCGACGTCGTCCAAGGTGGGGGCGCCCATCTCTCCACGGCGCATCCCGGTGTCGATGAGCACTCGCAGGATGGCGTGGTCGCGGCGCGCGTTGAGCTTCTGCATGTCTCCGAGGCCCCGTTCGCCGCGCCCGCCGCGGGTGACGTCCAGGAGCGCTCGCAGGTGCTCGTCTTTGATGATGGGCGGCGGCGTCTCCTCCACCTTGGGGTGGACCATGCCGTTCATGGCGTCGTCGGCCTCGCCCTCGCGCTCGAGCCATCTCCACCACTGGCGGAGGCCGCGATACCGCACCCCGGCCGTCCCGGTGGAGCGCGTGTCGATGAGCCAGGCGATGAAGTCCTCAACGTCGCGCCGCTGCTGGCGGTCCGGTAGCACGGGCCGCCCGTCCGCCTCGCACCAGGCGGTAAACGAGTCGAGCGCCTCGCAGTATGACGTGACGGTTCGGGGCGCTTTTCCGGCCGCACGCAGGGATCGAACCCACGATTCCCGGAGTGGCGCCACGTCCAGATTGACAGGCGTCATGCGTTCACTATTCGCTGTAGGTACTGTCACCCCAGGTAAATGCCTGAAAACGTCACGGTCGTATCTCGTAGAAGGCGTTGATGGCGTGCTCGACGGGGAGGCGGCGGAAGCGGGTGAAGCCGACGTCGTGCGCCAATGCCTCGGCGGCCGATGCCGGCAGACCGAGCGTGCCGAGCCCGGCGCCCCCTGGCTCGGACAGCGCCGACGACATGCACGACAGCACGCTGATGCCGTACATCAAGGACGCCATCGGGTTGTGGGCCACGTTCTCGGCGAACGTGTCGAGCGCCTTGATGTCGACGAGCAACCACGTCCCGTCGTCGGCGACGGCGGCCCGGATCGCCGCTGCCGCGGCGGCCGGGTCGGTCATGTCGTGGATGCAGTCGGACGTGATGGCGAGGTCGACCGAGCCGTCGTCGGGCATCGGCTGCCGGCGCGGGTCGGCGAAGGCGGCGTTGTCGAGGCCACGCTCGGCGAGCCGCTGCCGGGCCCGGGCCAGGGCGTGCTCGGAGATGTCGTAGCCGGTGACGCGACTGGCTGGGAAGGCGGCGGCCACCATCAGGACGGCCCCGCCGGCACCGCAGCCGACGTCGATCACCGTGGCGCCGGCTTCCAACTTGGAAACGACACCGTCCAGTTCGGGAAGCACGGTCGGCACGAGGTGGTGGCGGTTCCACGGCTCGAAGCTGCGCTCGATCCCGACCGCGCCCTCGGGGCCATGGCTGTCGTAGTCGTGGCCGAGGCCGGTGCGGAAGCTCTCCGGCAAGTCGCGCAGCGCATCGATCGTCTGAGGGAAGCGGTGGAACATCCCCATGCCGAACGCCTCGTGGTCGGGGTCGGCCAGCACCACCGCCGCCTCCGCCGACACGGCGAACCGAATGTCGTCGTCACCGTCGTCGTGGGCCTCGATGACGCGGGCGGCGGCCTGGTTACGGGCCCACTCGCGGACCCAGCGCTCGTGGAGGTCGGTGGCCTCGGCCAGCTCCCCGGACGTCAGCGGCCGGCCGGCGGCGGCGAGGGCCCGGAAGAGGCCGAGGCGGTCGCCGAGGTGGATCATCCCCGACGTGACCGCACCTTCGAGCTTCGAGAACACGAGGAACTGGACCTGCTTCAGGGCATCGGGGTCGAGTGCGGTCATGCCTCCCGCCTTGTGTGCAGTGTGCTGGAACTCGAAGGCACGCGTCGGCAGCGTAGGTGCGCA
>JACCUL010000114.1 GCA_013811855.1 Acidimicrobiia bacterium | reverse complement strand
GTCGACGACCGTCACGGCCGGGTGCTTCGCGGCCAGCTGCGCGGCGATGGCGGCGGTGCCATCGGTCGACGGCCCAACCGCGAGGCAGACGGTCAGCGGGCCGGGGTAGCCCTGCCCGAGCACGGCCTCGACGGCCGCCCGCAAGTGGTCGGCCTCGTCCACGACCGGCATCACGACCGCGACGGCCGGCCACGTGGCGGGCGACGGCGGCGCCGGCCCGCCCGAGAGCTCAGACACGCCGGGACAGGACGACCCAGACGGTGCGGGCGAGGATCTGGATGTCCAGCACCGGCGACCAGTTGACGAGGTACTGCAGGTCGTAGCCGAGCTTGTACTCGGCGCTCGTCGAGTAGCGGCCGTTGACCTGGGCCAGCCCGGTCAGGCCCGGTGGCAGCTCGTAGCGCCGCACGTAGCCGGGCACGTCGCGCTCCATGTCGACGGTCAGTTCCGGACGCTCGGGACGGGGACCGACCAGCGACATCTGGCCGCGCAGCACGTTCCACAGCTGCGGCAGCTCGTCGGCCCTGGTGTCGCGGAGCCACCGGAGGCCGGCGATCACCCGCTCGTCGCCCGGAACGGCCAAGGCGATCCCGCCCTGCTCGGCGTCGACGGTCATGGTGCGGAACTTGACGACCTGGAAGGGGCGCCCTTCCCTGCCGAGGCGGTCCTGGCGGTACAGCATCGGTCGCCCGGCGCGCAGGCGCACGTACAACGCCAGCACGACGAGGACGGGCACCGTGATCGGCGCGGAGACGAGGAGCAACAGCAGGTCGAACAGTCGCTTGAGGCGCACCTTGTACGACGGGACGGCGTGCAGGAGCAGGCGCACGAACGGCATGCCGGCGACCTCGCGGATGGACTGCAGCCCGAGGAGGGTGTCGCGAGCGCTGACCCGTTGCATGAAGCCGACTCCACGAGCCTCGAGTTCGCTCATCGGGTGGGGGAACACGGCGTCCAACGAACCGACGTCGAGCAGCAGCACGTCCGTGGCCCGGTTGGCCTCGACGGCGGCGGCCAGGCCGACGGGCGACGGCACCCGACCGACGAGCACGGCATCCCGGTCGCTGATCGCGAGGTGCCGGGCGGCCCGCTCGGCGTCCGCCGGCGAGCCCACGAGAACGACTCGCGCCGGCCCCTGGCGCCGATTGGCAAGGACGCGACTGAAGCGCCGGTTGGCGGTGATCACGACCGCGCCGACGACGGCGAAGATGAACAGGTTGCCCCGCGGCATGAGGTACTGATCGAGCACGACGAACGCCAAGCCGTCGACGGCGACGCCGATGACCACGGCGACGACGGCCCGGGGCAGGAACGGTCGGCGGCCGATGCGCGGCTCACGCTCGTAGAGCCCGGAGAAGTAGTTGACGACGAGATGGATCCCGGTGGCGACGGCGAACCCGACGAAGTAGTGCGACGCCGCGTACGTCGGCCAGTCCGTCCCGAACCGCACGAGGTTGATCGCCAGCATCGCCGCGTACAGGCCCAAGGCGTCGAGCACGAAGAGGAACCGGAAGCCGCGGTGCCACAGGCGGGCCATCGGCTGGTGCAGCCAGCGGGCCAGCCACTCGCTGCCCGGCACGACCGGCCGGGTGGCGTCGGCCGGTGCCGGTTCCGTCGGCGCCGCCACGCCGTTCGGCGGGGTCTCGGAGGCAACCGCGGGCCGATCGTTGGGGGCCGTCGGCGAGCGCGGCGAGGTCGGGGCGACGCGGCCGAGCATCGGAGCAAGCGTAACGGTCGGCGTGTGGGGGGACGGGTAGCTTCGCCGGCGTGCCCGCCAGACGCGTCGCGTTCGTCGGGGCGGTCGCCGTGCTGGCCGCGCTCACCGGCGGGCCGCTCTTGCGCATCCGTACGTGGTGGTCCTACGAGGATCCGCTGGCCACCGATCCGCTGCTCGTGGCCGTGCTGGCGTTGGCCGGTGTCGTCGCGTTCGTGGCGGTGCTCGAGGACGGTCACTGGCGACGGCTGGATCGACGTGCGGTGGCGTTCGCCGCCGCGCTGGTCGGGTGGCTGGTCGTCGGCACACTGTGGTCGCTCGACCGGGCCGAGACGCTGCGCCAGGCGCTGCAGATCGGTGCCGCGCTCGTCATCGGCGCCGCGGTCGCACTGCGACTCGGACTGACGGCGTGGCGCTGGGCGCTCTGGTGTGGCCTGCACGTCGGGCTCGCTTGGAGCGTGGTGGCGATCTACCTCCACCGCCCGGGGACGCTCGATCGCCGCGGCGACTGGGCCGGCGTGTTCTTCAACCGCAACAGCCTCGCCCTGTACGCCGCACTGGCGCTGCTCGTCGGTGGGCTGCTGGCCGTCGACCTGATCGATCGCCGGGGCCACCCCATCCGGCTCCTCGCGCTCGTCGTGCTCGGCGGTGCGGCGATCGTCGACGTCCGCCTCGTCGCCGGCTCCGACGCGCTCACGCCGCTGGTGGCACTCCTGGCGGCCGCCCTCGCCGCTGGCTCGGCGTGGCTCGC
>JACCUL010000484.1 GCA_013811855.1 Acidimicrobiia bacterium | reverse complement strand
CCCGGCGGGCGGCACCGGTCGAGGCCGAGCGGCCTGGCCGACCCGCCCGAACGCCGCGTCGGCGTATCGCCGCACCCGCGCCGTGCGATCGACCAGGTCAGGGAGCGACGTAGCGGTCCGGGCGGCGTCGGTGGCGGCGTGCGCCTCGACTCGTGCTCTCGTCTGGCGGAGGAGCTCGCCGATGCGCGCCGCGAAGCCGAACAGGAAGGCCCGACGCCACTGCTGCGTCGACGCCGCGGTGGCCCGACGGACGGACGCCATCCGGGTGGCCGCCTGCACGTGCAGCGCCTCGTGCAGCAACAGCACGGCATCGAGATCGCTGGCGAAACCGGCCACGAACGCATCGGTGCCGTGGTCGCGGCGCTGGAACACGACCTCGCAGTCGTGGACGTCGGCGATGGCCCCGAGCAGCGCCAGGCGGGCGCGGACGTACGAACCTCGACCGAGCGGCACGGTGCGCACCTGCAGCACATCGGCGTCGACCGCGGCCGCCAGGCGGGCCGGATCGATGCGGTGCGCGGCCACCAGGGCGGCCGCCTTGGCCGAGAACAGCGCGGCCTCGTTCGGGTTGTCGGTCGAGGACGCCTTGGCCATCAGCTTGCGGACCTTGTCGAGCACGGAATCGCCCGCGCCGCGCACGCTCACGACGGCCCGGTTGGGTCCAGCACGTCGTCGACCCCGGCCGACCCCTGCAGGTCCCACGTCAGCGCTCGGATCGGGGCAGCCACGATCCCACCATGGCAGGTGCGCCCCAAGGCGTTCTCCGCGACCGACCGGTGGGCGACGGCTGTGGTTACATCGCACCGTGAAGCTGGGCGTGTTCTACGAACACCAGATGGGTCGCCCGTGGGACGAGCGGTCGGAGCACCGATTGCTGCAGGACGCGCTGGAGCAGGTCGCGCTGGCCGACCGCCTCGGCTTCGACTACGTCTGGGAGGTCGAGCACCACTTCCTCGAGGAGTACAGCCACTCCTCGGCCCCGGAGGTGTTCCTCGCCGCCTGCAGCCAGCGCACGTCGCGGATCCGCCTCGGCCACGGCGTCGTGCTCACCGCACCGCAGTTCAACCACCCGGCGCGCATCGCCGAGCGCATCGCCACGCTCGACCTGCTGTCGGACGGGCGGGTCGACTTCGGCTCCGGCGAGTCGTCGAGTGAGGCCGAGCTGGCCGGGTTCGGCATCGACCCGCTCGTCAAGCGCGAGGCGTGGCTGGAAGGGCTCGAGACGGCGCTGCGATGCATGGTCGAGGTGCCGTTCACGGGTGTCGACGGCACGTACGTGAAGATGCCGCCGCGCAACGTGCTGCCGAAGCCCCAGCAGCGCCCACACCCGCCGCTCTGGGTGGCCTGCAGCCGGCGCGACACCATTCGGCTGGCCGCCAGCAAGGGCATCGGGGCGTTGACGTTCGCGTTCATCGATCCGGAGGAGGCCCGCACCTGGGTCGGCGAGTACGAGCGGGAGCTGGCCGGGTGCGTGCCCGTCGGCTGGGCCGTCAACCCGCAGGTCGCCTGCGTCAGCCCGATGATGCTCCACCACGACGAGGCCGAGGCCATCCGGCGCGGCGTGGAGGGCGCCAACTTCTTCGGCTACAGCCTCGGCCACTACTACGTGTTCGGGACCCACCGGCCGGGACGGACCGACGTCTGGGCCGAGTACCACGACCGCCGGCGGTCCCTCGGCTTCGACCCCGAGGCCGTCGCCGCGGCCGTCGAGCAGGAGCGGCTCGGGGCCAAGGTGGCGGCCGGCGAGACGACCGGACTGCGCGGGTGCATCGGCACGCCCGAGCAGGCCCGCCAGTACCTCCGCCGCTACGAGGAAGCCGGCGTCGACCAGGTGATCTTCGTCATGCAGGCTGGTCGCAACCGGCACGAGGACATCATGGAAGCGCTCGAGCTGTTCGGCACGTCCGTGCTGCCCGAGTTCGCCGAGCGCGACGAGGCCGCCAGCGCGGCAAAGGCTCGACGGCTGGCCCCGCTCGTCGAGGCCGCCCTGGCCCGCCGCGAGGCCATCGCGATCGAGCGCGACCTCGGCGACTACGAGTTCCCGGCGCTCCCCCGCCAGTGGGCCGACGCCGATGGCTCGACCGAGATGGCGGAGTGGCTGGAACGCTTCGCCGACGACCGGGCGGCCGGTCGTCGGGACACCACCCTTGGGATCACCGGGTGACGATCTCGCGCACCGGATCCCGAGGTCCTCGGCACCGCCGGCGCAGGCGACGGGCTGCGCCGGGGTGTCGAGTGTGGCGCACCGCGACGGACTGATTCTGGCGTCGCCCGATCAGATCTTCTTGACTGGTTCCTTGGCCGGCTTGAGCACGCCCTTGGCGAGGGCCTGGTCGAGGTACGCCTCGGCATCCTCGGCCGACACCTTGAGCGCCGGTGAGATCTCGCTCACAAGATTGACCCGGGCCCGCTCGTACATCGTGCGCTCGGCGGCCGACAGCGAGGCGTCACGGTTGCGGGCGGCCAGGTTCCGCACCACCTCGGCGACCTGGTACACGTCGCCGCTCTTCAGCTTCTCCTGGTGGTTCTTGAACCGCCGGCTCCAGTTGGACGGCACGCGGGGATCGGGCTTGGACAGCACCGCCACGAGATCCTCGAGCTCGTCGGCGGACACCGGCGGCCGCACCCCGACCTCCTCGGCCTTGTCCACCGGCACCTTCAACGTCATCTCGTTGATGACGGTCTGCAGGATGAGGTACTCACGCTTCTCGCCGAAGGCTTCCATCTTCTTCGTCCCCATCACGATGCACGCACCGTGCTGGGGGTAGATGATGGTCTCACCCTTCTTGAAGTTCACGTCCAACCTCTGTCCACTCCTGCTCGCTCAGTCCACTCTGCTCGCTCTCGCGTCGACGCGTGCGAAGGCCCACCCACACCGGTGCTCCAGGCTAGGCCGACGAGCCCCGAATCCCGCCCGGCCGCGGCGCCCCGTCGGACGGAGCGGAGCCGGCCCGAGTCCCTGTTGCGCTCAGGTCGGTGGGATGGCGTCGAGGAGGTCGGCGACGTCGTCGGCGACACCGAGACGATCGGCCCATGCCCGCAGGTAGTCACGATCGAGTCGTTGCGTCGCGGCGATCTCGACGCAGTCGCGCCACTGGACCTCCGAACGCGTGTCGAGGCGCCAGCGCAGCTTGGCGAGCACCACGTCCTCCGCCGTTGCGATCCAGGTGGGCACGCCGAGCACCTCAGTCGCGACCCGCCTGGCGATGCGCTCATGGGTGAAGGCGTCGGAGCGGACGAAGACGTCGACCTTTCCCCCTGTCGACGGATGCAGGACGTTGATCACGCCCCCGTCCCGGATCGCCGAACGCGCCTCGTCGACCGGGACGTACAGCTCCTCGCGTTCCAGCGCCCGTACCAAGTCCTCAGCCGCGCCGGGCGCGACGACGGCGACGACGTCGCGCGTGGCGCGGACGACGCCCCAGGCCGCGGCCGCTGTGGAGCCGACGACGACGTAGTCGGCGTGGACCGCGTCGAGCGCCTCCACGACACGTCGCAGGGCCGTCGTCAGCTCGTTCACGGCGCGCTCCGCTCCTCGTCTCACCGCCAGCTGACCGAGCTCGTGGTTGAGCCAGCCCACTCGGCCAACCGGTCACCGACCGACCGCTCGGCGATCGCCCGCATCTGCCGCTCCCACACTGCGGTCGACGTGTCGGCGGGGATCACCCGGCGGGTTGCGCGGCTCCATCGCACCAGGGTAATGACGGGGTGTCATCGCCCCGCGGGCGCCCCCGGCAGGAGTCGAACCTGCGACCGTCGGATTAGAAGTCCGCTGCTCTGATCCTCTGAGCTACGGGGGCTATTGGGTTGCGGTACGCTACTGCATCGTGAGACACGACCCGAGACACGTCGGGCCGTGACGCTTCACTACGACGAGGCCACGAAGCGAGCCAAGGTGGTCATCTACGCAGGGCTCGACGAACGTGGCCAGCAACGGCAACGGTCCAAGACGTGGCGGTCGCCCAATCTGCGGACGGCGACACGCGAGGCGGCGACCCACGAGCACAACCTACGCGCTGACCTCGAACGTCTGGCCGACCGTGCGGCGACGTTGAACGGGCTCATCGACCGATGGGAGAAGATGCACGACGCGACCGACTCGCCGTCGACGGTGCGAGGCCGGCGCGGCATGGTGAAGCGACTGCGACACGACCTCGGCCGCATCCCCCTCGACCGGCTCACCGCCCCCCACGTCGACGACTGGCTGCTCGACATGCGAACCGCCGTCGACCCCACCGGGCTGCGCACGATGAGCGACACGACGATCGCGAACCACTGGACGCTGCTGCGCGCCGTGCTGCGTCAGGGCAAGCGGTGGAAGATGGTCGCCAACGTTGACGCCGTCGACGACGCCCGGCCGCCGAAGCGGACGGCGACGAGACGGCCGAGCCCGCCGACGGCGCAAGCGTTCGCCGTCCTGTTCGACTCGGCCCGGCCCGACCTGCGGATCGCCATCGCGCTCGCCGCGTACGCCGGGCTGCGCCGCGGCGAGATCCTGGCGCTGCGCTGGTCCGACGTCGACGGCAACGTGCTCCACGTCCACCGGGCCCTCGTTGACCTCGGCGCCGGCCAACACCAGGAGAAGCTGCCGAAGTGGGACCACGTCCGCGACGTCGACATCGACGACGGGCTTGCCGCCATGCTCGCCGAACACCGCCTCGAGCTCGTCGAGCGAGCCCTCCAGGTTGGCGCCACACTGGCCGCTGACGGGCCCGTGCTCGCCGACATCGGCCGCGACCCCACCGGCCGCACCCCCCGCCGGCTCGGATGGCTCACGCTTGCCTGGTCGCGCCACGCCGACAAGATGGGCGCGCCCGACGTCCGGCTCCACGACCTGCGGCACCACTACGCCACCGAGCTCATCGACGCCGGGGTCCCGCTGCCGACCGTGCAACGCCAACTCGGCCACACCCAGCTCACGACGACCGCGAACGTGTACGCGCACGCCGTCGACTCGGGTGGTCGGCGGGCCGCCGCCGCCATCCAGCAGCGGCGCGACGCCGCACGGGAACATCACGGGATCGACGGTCGATGATGTTCTCAACGTGGTCGCACGATGGACGGATCGGCTGGCAACGGCCACAACACACGGAGACAAGCCCATAGCCGAGGGTCTCGACGAAGCAGCACGACCTCGCCCGCGTCACCGACCTCGCCCGCCAAACGATCACAAAGGCTCGCAAGCTCGGACACGACATTCCGGCCTCACCGCGCGGCCCCGCGTCAGCCCCGCACCGCCGGCCCGAATCGTGGCGGCGTCGTCGAGGTCGCCGACCGTCGGCGGCCGGGTGTTCGAGTGTGAGGACTGCGACTGCACGTTCCCAGCCGTCGACGAGCTGTCCACCACATCGTCGCGGCGCACGGCCGCCACATCTATCGCAGCGAACGCATCCCGAAGCAGGCCGCGTGGGGTACGTCACCCGGCCACTCACGCCCGAGACACGGGCCCGACTGAAAGCGGGACCCGCGGCCAACCGTCACCGTTCTCAGCGACCTGGACGGTCACGCTCGAGCTGCTCGACCGCGAGCTGTGGCAGCTCGGCGTACGCCACGAGTTCTGCTGCAGATCGACTGCACCGAGGGCGATCTGCGTCTCGACGGCCAGCTGCGCGCCAACGCCAGAGCGGCGTCCCCGGCTGTCGCCGTAGCCGTCGAGACCCGATCGAAGGGATCGCTGCTGTTCATCCGCGGCCGGTTCGCCCACTGGCAGGACAACGTGCGTGCCATCGCGCTCGGCCTCGAAGCACTCCCAAAGGTCGAACGGGACGGCATCGTCCAGTCCGACGGGCAGTACCGCGGCTGGCAGGCCCTCCCACCGGGCACGCCGATGCCGGCGGCAATGACGGTCGAGGAGGCGGCACGGTTGCTCGCGTGCTACGGATCTGAGGACGGCGAACAGTCGAACCCGAACAAGGTCCTCGGCCACCCCGCCGCCGCGCTCGCCCATTTCCGGCGCGCCGCCAGGAGGCATCATCCTGACGCCGGCGGTGATCCGGTGCTGTTCCGCCAGCTCACCGAAGCCCGCGACCTACTGGCGATAACGACGGGACGGTCCTCGCCGAGTTCGAGATCGTCGGCAACCCGGCACCGCAAGGATCGAAGACACGGATGCCGAACGGCGCCGTCATCGAGGGCCGCTCGGCCGGCCAACGCGCCAAACACAAGTCATGGCGTGCCGCCTGCGCCGCGACCGCACGCGACGTCGCCGACCATGACCATGTGCCGGCACCGTTGGACGGCCCGCTCGGCCTGTCCGTCGAATTCCGCTTCCCCTGCCCGCCTCGAGGTCGAAAACCGTTCGGGCCACTGGCCGCGCGCCGAAGGTGTCCGCACCCGATCTCGACAAGCTGCCCGTTCGCTCGGTGACGCACTCGAGGCCGGCGGGCTCATCGCATCGGACGCCCGGATCTGTGCTGTCGAGGCGTGCAAGGTCGAGGTGACGTCGTGGACGGGGGCTGTTGTCACGATCACCCGCGAGGGGCGGTGACATCGGGGTGACGTCAGCGATCCGCCGACACGCGTCTGGACTTGGTCGACTTTCCGCGCCCCGACGTCTTCGACGTCTTCACGGCCGCTCGAGTCGACTTGGCGACCGCCGGTGCGGCATCCGATCTCCCCTTCTCCAGTACAAACGAGCGGGCCACTTTGCGTTTCACGTCGTCGGTGAGCTTCCGGTAGACGGGCGACTCAGCGAGAAGCTGCTGCACCCGTTGATGCGAGACGCCGACCATCCAGGCGATGTCTCGAACCGAGGCTCCAGCCTCACGTTGCTGCTCGACGATCTGCTGGGTCTGTTCGGCGAGCGCTTGCTGTCGTGTGGCGAGCTCGGCGCGTTCCTCCTCGAGCACCTTGGCCTCGACCGCGCCGGTGAAATCGATGTCGAGCTCGACGTCGACGACGGAGATGGCTTCGCCGGTCATGAGCTCGTGGACTTCGGCGAGGCGGGCGGGGAGTTGGGCGAGTTGGCGGGCCTGGGTGACGCCGCCAGCGTCGAGGACGGCCACCCAACGGTGACCGTCCCATTCGACTCGTGCCTTCGTCGTCATCGTCCCAGCTCCTTCTCCAGCCATTTCGCCCCGAACTCGGGTTCGAACACTGTCTGGATGTTGCGGAGCAGTCCGGGTGACTGCTCGCGGTCGCCGGCGACGATGGTGTCTGACAGTCCGCCGGAGGTCGTCCACTTCTCGTGGGAGCCCTTGGCTTGGGTCATCGTGCATCCCTTGGCCTTGAGGATCTTGCGGATCCGTTTGGTCTCGACCGGGTTCACGAAGCTTAGTCTAGACGATAGACGTTTATAAGTCAAGCGCCTAGACGGAAGTTGGACCGTTCCCGCTGCCGCTGTCCCGACGAACAGGGGCGAAGAAGGCGTCGACGGGCCTGGCGACATCGGCGAGCTTCCCGAGCTGCCATGGACGTGGATCGACGCGTTCGCCTCCACCGACCGCCAAGTCGGCGCCGCAGCAGCGGTCACACCGGACGACGCCGCCAGCTTCGTTGACCGACACACCACCTCGACCCGACCCGCCGCACTCAACGGCATCCGCCGCCGGCTCGCCGGTGTCACCGTCGGCGGCCGCCACGACGCCCTCGTCTGCTGGACGATGCGCGAAGGCAGCCGCCGGTCTGTACACCGCCGACCAGGCGATCGCCGTGCTCCACGCCTGGTGGAGCAGCGCCGTCGCCGACGACCCGCGCCGCCGTCAAAGCGGCGAGCTCGGCGCCGCCGTCCTGTGGGCCACCGCCCAGGCCGACACCGACCCGGCACGCATCGAAACCATCCGCGCCGAACAGCACCCCGAACTCGGCCGGATCGTCGCCAACGGCACCCCGCCCTCGGCTACATCGACCCGGCCACCGGCGAGATCGCCCGACCGGCCGCCGGGCTCGACGACAGCTTCTGGACGGCCCGCCCCATCCTCGACCACGTCCGCCAGGCCGCCCGCAGCCGGCTCGTCGCACCACAAGCGGTCCTCGGAGCCATCCTCGCCCGCATCGCCGCCCTTTCACGCCACCCTCGACCTGCCTGCCGCCACCCGTCGGCACCCACGCCCCACTCTCGCTGTACGTCGCCCTGCGAGGCCACAGCGGGCCGGCAAGAGCTCCCCGGTCGCCACCGCCGCCGACCTCCTCCCCGGGATCACCGGGTGTTGCAAGGTCCGTCGCGGCTCGGCGAAACCTCGATCGGGGCAGTCCAGGTCGCGAGACACGACGGCGGGACACGACGGCGGGTCACCGGCGCTGGGGATATGCGCCTGCCGGAGCACGTTTCCCCAGTTCAGCACCCCTACCGTGTTCTCGCCCGGCGTCTGCACCTCGCCTTTGCGGATGAGAAGTCCGCTGCTCTGATCATCTGAGCTACGGGGTGGCCGCGACACGATAATGACGAGCCGGGCCACCGTTGCGGTGCGGTCGGCGGCTCTGCCGTGGTCGAGGAACCGATGCGAGCGGTCGCGGGACATCGTCGCCGACGAGCGCCGCGACGATGCGATCGGGCTGGCACTCAGGCATCACGGATGTCGACGATGCGGTCGGATCGGACCGAATGCCGATGAGCTGCTCGTCCGCCGTCTGGAGCTCGAACGCCGCGGGTTGTGGATGAAGTGCTCAACCCCATCCGCCTTGGCCCGTCGCCGGCCGGCGGCGATCGCATCATCCCGCGTCGAGTGCTTCGACAGTGCTGTCGTCGACCCCTCCTCGCGGATCTCCCAGCCGTCGCCGGCGGGCAGCGTGTGGATCGGCCCGTTGGTTGTCATATTGCGATTCCCTTGCCCGTTGGCAGTGCCGACTCGCCGGGGACGGGGGATCCTGTCATCGCCGGCGGGCCAGGCACTGCTCCCGAACGTGTGCCCACCGGCCACCACGTTCACACCCGGTACACGAGGCCTCTCGCGTGCGACAGGCAATTTCCTTCAGTTGCTCCAGGCGGGGAGCTGTCTGGCTGACACTCCCCGGAGCCTCCCGTGATGCTCGTCCCTCCACCGTCCGTGGGCGACCACTCGCTCGCCGACGCCGCCGCCCTCGCTCGGCGCGTGCTCTCTTCGCGTCTTGGCTGCTGGGATCCGGCGTCAGATGCGCTGCGTGGCCGTGCGCCGCGCCTTCACCCTCCCCATCGGGCGTGCTCTCGGTGTTCGCGAGCTTCGCCGCGTACTCGTACGACACGCCGAGAAGGTGGCCGACGTCGCGCACCGGCAGATGCCACGGACGCCATCGCCTGCACGGCGTCACGGCTCGCACTCCGCAGCTTGACTGACGCCGCCTCGACGTGCGCACGCGCCACGGCGGCACGGTCCACGACCGCCCGCAGCTCGCCGTCGAGCACGACCTCGACGTCGACGTCGATAGCCGACACTGTGCGTCCGTCCTCGTCGGCGAACCACATCGTCAGCGCGTCTGCCGCCATCGCTTGTACCTGGTCGAGCCGTCGGGCCTGGCTGTGCATGCGCTCGTCGACGCCGGGGAACTCGGTAGCCCGCCACTTTCCGGAGCGGATCGCTTGCACCTCGTACCTCATCTCATGGCTCCCATCGTTCTGCGTCTCGGATCGCTCCCCGTGCGGCGTGCTCGGGGATCTCGTTGTGGCGAGGGAGCAACGTGACCTTGCGGCCGTCGAACCGCCGTCACGCCATCCTCAACCTGTCGGCCGCCCCACCATCGGCCGACCGCCGCGATCGGTGGGGACAGAACGGCCCCGGCGGCGCTCAACGCTCGTCGCGTGAGGTCCAGCGGTCGATGGGGACGAAGCCGTCGACCGCGTCGACCCAGTGGTAGGCCCACGCCGACTCACCGTCGGTGGTCGTGACGACGATGCGGCGCAGTGACGCGGTCGCCGTGACCTCGATCTCATCGAGCACGGTGAGCGCCTCGCCGAGGCGGTTCGGGTCGAGCCTCACGAGCGTGCCGGGCACCGCGCCAGCGGCGCCGAAGACGGCGATCGGCCAGCCGCCACCCGTGTCGTACAGCGCACCCGGCACCGTCGCCGGTCGCGCCGCACCGACCACGTACGGCGCCAGGAACGGCCAGCGCAACCGTCCCGGCTGCAGCGTGCCGTAGACGAAGAGCACATCGAGATGCTCACCGATGTGTGGACAGCAACGACGCGTGACGTCGTATCTGTCCACGAGAAGACGCCGTTGGCTCCGTCACCCGCCGGTGAGCAGGTGCAGACGGCGGCGGAGGAGGTCGAGCGCGTTGATGACGGCGAACTGGCGCACCTGTTCGCGTCCCGTGCCAAGGCGCAGCGTCGTTGCGTGGGTGCCGGTGGGCAGGGCGACGGCGATGCACACCGTGCCGACGGCGACGCCGTCCTGCTCGGCCGGTCCGGCGACCCCCGTCAGCCCCAGCCCGACATCGGCTCCGAGCACGCGCCGGGCCCCCTCGGCCATCTCGACGGCGACCGGTTCGTTGACCACCGGCCCCGGCGTGACCTCGAGCAGGTCAAACTTGACGCCGCTGGCATAGGAGACGATGGACCCACGCAGCACGTCGCTGGCGCCGGGCACGGCCGTCAGCCGGCCGGCCACGAGGCCGCCGGTCACGGACTCGGCGAGGCCGATCGTCAGACCGGCGTCACGGAGCTGGTCGAGCACGACGGCCTCCATCGACCGGCCGTCGGCGCTGACGACGAGCGGACCGAGCACGGTCCGCACCTCGGCGACGACACCGTCCAGCACGGCGTCCGCCGTGGCCCTGTCGGGCTGTCGCGTCGTCAGCCGGATCTCCAGCCCCTCCCAGCCGCGGGCCAGGAACGCCAGCGTCGGGTCGCCGACCGCGTCCAGCCGGGCGATGAGCTCGTCGAGGCGGGCGTTCATCCCGCTCTCGCTGTCGCCCCACGTCCGTACCGTCCGGCTGGCGATCACGGACGTGGGACCGAGGCGCCGGCCCAGGTCGGGCAGCACCGAGCGCTCAAGCATGTCGCGCATCTCGTGGGGAACGCCGGGCACGGCGTAGACGACGCGACCGTCGACCTCGCCGATCAGGCCCGGTGCCGTGCCCCGGGTCTGCGCGATGACCGTGGCGCCGTCGGGCACGAGCGCCTGGCGCAGGTTGTTCTCCGGCATCACCCGCCCGCGCGACGCGAACAGGGAGCGGATCGTCTCGGCCACGGCCTCGTCGGGGTGCAGCTCGACGCCGAGCACGGCAGCCAGCGCGTCGCGCGTCACGTCATCGTGGGTCGGGCCGAGCCCGCCGGTCACGATGACGGCGTCGGCCTCCTCGAGCATCCGCCGCAGCGTCGCCGTGATGCGCCCGACGTTGTCGCCGACCTTGACCTGCAGCAGCGAGTCGATGCCGTGGGCGGCGAGCTGCTCGCCGATCCACGCCGAGTTGCCGTCGACGATCTGACCGAGGAGCAGCTCGGTGCCGACGGCCAGGACATCACATCGCATGGACGGTGACCGGGCGGTGGGATCGGGCGCGCAGCAGGTACTGCGTCCCGCTGACGACGGCGAGCACGACGGCCGACCACAGGAACCCGTTCCACAGCCACGTGGCGTCGAGCGCCGTCAGCGGCAGCAGCGCGAACCCGACGGCCAGCTGCTGCGACAGCATCTTGTACTTGGCGAGGCGGCTGGCCGGCACGCTCACGCCCTTCGACCCGACGACCGTGCGGTAGATGCTGATCACGAACTCGCGGGCGGCGATGATCACGACCGGCACGACCCAGAACACACCGCGCCCGACGAGCGTGAACATCGCGCCGAGTACGAGCACCTTGTCGGCCAGCGGGTCGAGGAACGCGCCCGAACGGGTGACGCCGTGGCGGCGGGCGATCACGCCGTCGGCGAGGTCGCTGACACACAGGGCGAACCACAGGGCGAACGCCGGCCACGCGCCCCGGTCGTGGTTCGGGATGGCCCAGAACATCAACGGCGACAGCAGCAAGCGCCCGGCCGTGACGGCGTTGGCCCACGTCTTGATCGAGCCCGGGTCGACGGCCATCAGCGTTCGCCGACCAGTGCCGGTGCGCCGGCGGCGACGAGGTCGGGACCGATGGCGCCGACGATCTCGACCTCGACGAGCTCGCCGACGGGCCGCTTGGCGTCGACGTGGATGACGCCGTCGATCTCCGGCGCCTCGCGGTGGCTGCGCCCGACACCCGTCGCGTCCACGAGCACCACGACCGTGGCCCCGATCAGCGCGTCGCGGCGCGAGGCGGTGATGGCGTCCTGCAACTCCGTCAGCTCGCCCAACCGTTCCGCCACCAGCGAGTTGGGCACGGTCCCGTCGAGGTCGGCGGCGTACGTGCCCTCCTCGCGGCTGAAGGCGAAGAAGCCGCACCAGTCCAGCTCGGCCTCCTCGACGAAGCGCAGCAGGAGGTCGTGGTCGGCCTCCGTCTCCCCCGGGTAGCCGACGATGAAGTTGCTGCGGAACGCGGCGTCGGGCTGGCGCCCGCGGATCGTCGTGATCCGGCGCAAGAACCGGTCGCCGTCGCCCCACCGACGCATGCGCCGCAGCAAGGGCTTGCTGACGTGCTGCAGTGAGAGGTCGAAGTACGGCACCCCCGTGTCGCACACGGCATCGATCAGCGCGTCGGTGAGATCGCTCGGGTAGAGGTACAGCAGCCGCGTCCGGTCGACCCGTTCGGCGACGGCTCGCACGAGCGGCACGATGGCCCCCGCGCCGAGCTCGTCGGGCACGTCCCTGCCGTACGACGCCAGGTCCTGGGCGACGAGCACGATCTCCCGCACCGCCAGGTCGTCGACCTCGGCGAGGATCGACTCGACGGTCCGGCTGCGCTGCGGCCCGCGGAACGAGGGGATGGCGCAGAAGCCGCACTTGCGGTCGCAGCCCTCCGCCACCTTGACGTACGCCCACGGGCTGGTCGAGCGCGGCCGGGGCAGGTTGAGCAGATCGAGGATCGGCACCGGCGCGGTGGCGACGGGGATCAGCCGGCGGTGGGGCGGAGCCGGTGCCGGCGCGTTGACGGCGACGCCGAAGCCGGCGACGAGGTCGACCTCCGGGAGCGCCGCGGCCAGCTCATCGCCGTACCGCTCGGCCATGCACCCCGTGACCACGAGGCGCGACCCGACGCGGCGGCGCCCGTCGAGCTGCAGCACGGTGTCGATGCTCTCCTGGCGGGCGGCGTCGATGAACGCGCACGTGTTGACGACGACGAGGTCGGCGGCACGGGGATCGTCGGTCGGTCGCAGGCCGTCGGCCAGCAGGGTGCCGACGAGCTTGTCCGAGTCGACCTGGTTCTTCGGGCAGCCCAGCGTCTCGACGTAGAAGCGCTCAGGCACGGCGTTCGACGCTACCCAGTCACAGCGGTCGCGCCCGGCTGGTCGACCGAGACGACAGCGGCCGGGACCTGGTAGCACCACGCCTCGTACGTCAACCCGATCGACGGATCGCCGGACCAGACGTACTTGGCGCCCATCACGTCACCGACCCGCCGGCGCAGCTCCGGATCGGTCACGGTCGCCGCCCGGCCGCCGCGGACCTCGTCGTCGATGCGGACCGTCACTGCCGGGTCGGCCTGCAGGTTGCGGAACCAGTCGGCCTCCGGACCGTTGCCCGAGATGAGGCACAGCCGGTCATCGACGACGCCGAACCAGATCTCGATCTCGTGGTGCCGGCCGGTACGCCGCCCGGTGGTGGTCAGGTCGCAACACTCGGCGGACGCGTGGTCAGACAGCCAGGTCACGACGGTGTCGCCCGAGCTCGCGGCGCTCGCTCACTGGTGCGCCAGGCGGCGGCCGGGGCGCGGCCACGGGACCGCCACGAGACGGCCGGTGCCCGACAACGTCACGTAGGCCGTGCGCAGGTCGTCGCCGCCGAAGCACAGGTTGGTCGTCAGCGGATCACCCGTGGGCAGGAACTCCACCGTCGCGCCGTCGGGTGACACCGAAGTGATGCCGCCGCTGAGGAGCGTGCCGACGCAGATCCACCCGTCACCGTCGACGGCCAGCGAGTCGAGCAATTGCAGCCCGGGCAGGCCGCACAGGACCGCGGCGGGGTCGAACGGTGTCGACGGCGCCAGCCGTCCTGACCCGAGCACGGCCCGCTGGTAGAGGCGCCCGGTGAACGACTCGGCCCAATACAGCCGGTCGTGCGCCGGCGACAGCCCGATGCCGTTCGGCGACTCGGTCGGGAACACGACCTCGGTGATCGCCGACCCGTCGCAGCGTGCGTAGTACACGCCGGTGAGGTCCGCCGTCCGGGCGTGACGGGTGTCGCGGACACCGTGGTCCGTGAACCAGAACCCACCGTGGCCGTCCATCACCAGGTCGTTCGGCGCCCGCAGCGGCCGTCGGTCGCACTCGGTGTACAGCACGCTGACGTCCCCGCGGGTCGGGTCGACGCGCTCGATGCGCCCGCCCGAGTAGCGGTCAGGGTCGAACGGGCCCGGCACCAGCAACCTGCCGACGCGGACGGGCGTGAAGCAGCCGCCGTTGTTGCAGACGTAGAACGCGCCGTCCGGCCCGACGGCGGCGCCGTTGGGCCCGCCGGGGACCTCGGCCACGGTCTCGGTCGTGCCGTCGGGCCGAACCCGGGTCAACCGCTCGGCGAACATCTCGACGACCACGACGCTGCCGTCCGGCATCGCCACCGGCCCCTCCGGCCAGCGCAACCCGGAGGCCAGCTCCGTGACGTCGTCCATGCGGCCCAATCATGACCGCCGTTCGAGCCATCTGGGTGCGGACGGTCCCGATCCCGGGACACCGCCGCGCCCAGATCGGCCAACGGGACGAATCGCACCCAGATGTTCCGGGCCGCGGCGGTTCAGGCTCCGCTGTCGCGTTCGGCCTGCTCCAGCAGCTCCAGCTCCTCGACGGTCATCAGCACGGCCCGCGCTTTGGAGCCCTCGCTGGGACCGACGACGCCGCGCTGCTCCAGCAGGTCCATGATCCGGCCGGCCCGGGCGAAGCCGACCTTGAGCTTGCGTTGCAGCATCGACGTGGAGCCGAGTTGGCTGCGCACGACGAGGTCGCGGGCCTGGCGCGTCATCGCCGCGTCGTCGTCGCCGTCGGCGGCCGAGAAGGCGTTGGCGCTCGACGTGACGTGGTCGTCGCCCTCCTCGCCGCCACCCTCGACGCCGCTGACATACGTGACCTCCGGCGCCTGGCGCCGCCAGTGGGCGACGATCTGGCGCACCTCGTCCTCGCTGACGAACGAGCCCTGCACCCGTTGGGCCACCGACGAGTTGCCGGGCAGCAGCAGCATGTCGCCCTTGCCGACGAGCTTCTCGGCGCCGGGCTGGTCGAGGATCACCCGCGAGTCGGTGAGGCTCGACACGGCGAAGGCGATGCGGGCGGGGATGTTGGCCTTGATGACGCCGGTGATGACGTTGACGCTCGGCCGCTGCGTGGCGACGATCAGGTGGATGCCGACGGCCCGGGCCTTCTGTGCGATGCGGGTGATCGACTCCTCGACGTCGCGCGGCGCCACCATCATCAGGTCGTTCAGCTCGTCGACGACCACGACGATGTAGGGCAGGCGTTCGTACGTCCGCCCGTCAGCCGGGGACCCGGTCAGGCTGCCGTCGTCGAAGGCCGCGTTGTACCCGGTGACGTCCCGGAAGCCGACCTCGAACAGCACGTCGTAGCGGCGCTCCATCTCCTTGACCGCCCAGCCCAGCGCGTTGGCGGCCTTCTTCGGGTTGGTCACCGGCTGGGTGAGCAGGTGGGGCAGGCGGTTGTACTGGCCCATCTCGACCTGCTTGGGGTCGACGAGGATCAGGCGCACCTGGTCCGGCGTCGTGCGCATCAGGAGGGACGTGATGATGCAGTTGAGGCCGCTCGACTTGCCGGCTCCGGTGGCGCCGGCGATCAGCAGGTGGGGGGTCGTGGCGAGATCGAGGAACACGGCCTTGCCGGCGATGTCCTT